>PATG01000028.1 GCA_002713555.1 Planctomycetaceae bacterium | reverse complement strand
ATCAGGGCGATAGGACGCAGCCGAAGGAGGGCAATTTGATGCCACAAGCGAAGAAGCATAGTGCGGAGTAGATGATAGCGAAGCTGCGAACCGCCGAGGTAGACATTTCTAAGGGCCGTACTGCAGCCTAGCCTATCGACCCCCGGCACCCGAAGCGATTCAGCCCCGTTCTAAGTTAGACACTGGTACCTTACCTGGGGGCAGGTCAAACAAAAGATCCAGAGGCCNCCAAGTAAAGGCCAGACGGTCAAACATCNAGATTTTTCACATCCAGAGCGTGCTTCTGGATGAAGTCTCGCCGTGGTTCGACGTTGTCGCCCATCAGCACGCGGAACAATTCGTCCGCGGCACCGGCATCTTCCATCGTAACTCGGAGTAACGTTCGATTGGTGGGATCCAACGTAGTTTCTCGTAACTCTTCGGCATTCATTTCGCCCAAGCCCTTGAAGCGGGTAATTTGCAACCCCTTTTCACCCGCACTTCGTATTGCGCTTGGTAAGCCACGCAAATCTTCGAGACCCGTTTCGCTATCCCCTCGACGCAGAGCATAGCGCGAACCTTCCTTCCCCGTACGATCTTCTGGGATAAGAGAATCGATCGAAAAACCCAGCGCATCAAGATCGCTCAATAGAGTGTTGATTGTCCGCACTTCGTGAAGTTCGATAATACGAAGCTTCGGAACTGCAGAGGCAGGTGTTCCGTTCGTTTCTGCCGATGCTACGTCTTCAGGTACAACAGTCACATTATCGTCCACACGCACCTCGTGGCCTAATCTCTCCTCTTGTTGCTCCACATGAGCATCGAGCTGCTCACGTGTTGTAAACCACTGCTCCTCNATGCCGAGAAAAACGTGGTACACGGGTAATTTGAGAGTTGCAGGATCCTGTCTTTCTGCGTGGATTTTGAGACTAATACCGCGACGCTCCAGTGCAATAATTGCATCTTCCAAAGCGGCCAGAGTCCGACAGAGTTTTTCCATTTTTTCGCCATCGATAAGCTCACCATTGCCTGCGTCAAAAACACTGTCTCCAAGACCCAAATCCAGAAGCTCGGTCTTCATCTCATCTTCGGTTTGTACGTAGTGGGCNTGTTTTCCTTTACGAACACGAAACAAAGGGGGTTGGGCTACGTAAACGTGCCCCTGAGCCACCAAGTCGTACATTTGTCGATAGAAAAAGGTCAAGAGTAGGGTGCGGATATGTGAGCCGTCTACATCGGCATCCGTCATGATTACGATGCGACCGTAGCGACGCTTGCTGAGGTCTTGTTCTTCTCCAATGCCGATTCCCACCGCAGAAATCATACTGCGTACCTCTTCATTGGCCAGAACTTTATCCTCACGTGATTTGTAGGCGTTGATAATCTTACCACGCAGGGGCAAAATCGCTTGGTACTCCCGCAAACGACCACCTTCGGCACTTCCACCAGCAGAGTCACCTTCTACCAGGTACAACTCGCACTTATCAACATCCCTACTGGAACAGTCTCGAAGTTTGCCGGGTAAACCTCCACCAGAAAGTGCGCCCTTCCGTTCGCGGATTAGCTGACGCGCTTTGCGAGCNGATTCACGTGCTTCGGCAGCAATAACAACTTTGCGTATAATCAGCTTGGCTGCCTTGGGATTTTCTTCCAGGTATTTCGATAGATAATCTCCGAATATCGAGTTTACGATACCCTCTACTTCACTATTACCTAATTTGGTTTTTGTCTGACCTTCAAATTGTGGGTGGGGCACACGNACACTGATCACAGCTGTCAAACCCTCGCGCACATCATCCCCAGAGGGAATCAGATCCTTAAACAAACCGGCTTTCTTACCATAGCTATTTAAGGTCCTTGTGAGGGCCGTGCGAAACCCCGAAAGGTGGGTCCCTCCTTCAGTCGTACTGATGTTGTTCACATAGGTATGCACATTTTCGGTGTACTCTCCCGAGTATTGCAGAGCGATATCGAGGGAGACTCCATCGGTTTCGCCTTCTACAGACAACACCTCGGGGTGCACAACGTCGCTGGCACGGTTAAGGTGGCGTACAAATTCACGAATGCCATCATCATATTGAAACGTCTCGGACTCATCATTGCGCGTGTCTGAAATAATGATCTTCACACCGCGGTTAAGAAATGCCAGCTCCTGCAAACGTTTTACGAGTGTTGCATAAACAAATTTTGTCGTTTTAAAAATCTGTGGGTCTGGCTTGAAGGTCGTTTTTGTGCCCTTTTTTTCTGTGGTACCTACNCGGCGCACTTCTCCCNTAGGGATACCTCGTTCGTATTCCTGGTGATAAACGTGCCCCTCACGACAAACCTCGACTTCGCACCATTCTGAAAGAAAATTGACCACCGTCACACCAACTCCGTGTAAACCGCCTGATGTTTGGTAGGCACCTTTTGTAAATTTGCCTCCAAATTTCAGAACGGTCATGACTCCTTCCAGTGTGGATACTTCGCGATCCATCTGCTCCGAAAGCTGCTCATGCTGTTCCACTGGTACACCACGGCCATCGTCTTCTACTGTAACAGAACCATCCGAATTTACGCACACACTGACTTCGTTGGCGTAGCCAGCCATCGCCTCATCAATGGAATTGTCTACTACCTCGTACACCAAGTGATGCAAACCACGATTAGTCGTGTCGCCGATATACATACTAGGCCGCTCTCGAACATGCTCTAAGTCACTGAGATGCTCCAAGTCTTCCTTGCCGTAGTCGGCTTTGGCTGCTTTAGAATTTAGGTCTTCTGGCATTTTTTAATTTCTGTTGTGCGTCGCTAAAACTGTTGAAACAATTCGAATCTATATATGCGTTAATCGGCTTTCACGAATACGGATTCGTTTTGAATTAGTATTCGGGAAATAGCCCGTTTAATGAACTTTTCCTACTCGAAATCTTAGTTGTTCGACTTTTGCTTCAGGCAAAGCTTCCTGCAATCCCGTCAGTAATTCTTCCTTACGGAAGGTGAGTTCTTGCATGAGCAGGGAATTCGACACAATGATCTCTAAAACTCCTCGCCGTAAACTTCCCAGTTGCGTGTCCGAGGCCATGTCGCCAATTAATGTCCGCCAAACAGTATCTCGTTGATCGGCCGTCCGAACTTGGGCAAATCCTCTGCGTTGGACCAGTTGTGCAATCACCTTGCCTATTGGCTTTGGCTGCTTGGCATAAAACCTACGTTGCTGGGACAAACGACGTTGTTCGATATCTCCGAATTTCTCGTTAAGTGGTTGTTTCATCGATCTCTAGCCAATGGCATGATTACATAACCATAGCCATCGTCCGTGCTGCAAACTGCAGCGCTTTCCGCATCTTTCACTTCGAAAGTAAACGTTTTTTCTGCATCTAATACCTTGAGAAAATCCACAACAAAACGTGGATCTAACGTGACGGTCATTTCCTGGTCGTTATAACTGATCGGCAATTCAACGCGCGCTTGGCCTACATCGGCTGCTTTACCAGAAAGAACTAACATCCCATCACCAAACGTAAAATCGACTCCACGGCTTTCTTCACTTGTCACAATTGCAGCTTGCCGAACGGCTGCGTGTGTGCCACCTACTGCCAAGTCAAGTTTGACACCCCCGCTACTACTTTCAGGAAAAACTTTTTTCCAATCCGGAAAACGCCCTTCCAACAAACGGGCAGATATTGTGGCTTTGGGTGTATGCACCAATACTTCATTCCCCTTCAAAGCCACTTGCACTTCGGCATCGGCAGGGACCACTGCCCGTTCTAAAAGCTGCATAGCTCTGGTAGGAACGATGGTGGTCTGGGATGCATCAATTACTGTACCCGTGGTGCTAATCGGACCAGTCATTTTGGCCAATCGCCTGCCATCCGTGCCGATTGCGGTGAGTTCTGTTTCTGCAAATTCCAATTTAACGCCACCCAACGCATAGCGACTGCTTTCATTGTCTGTTGCGAAAACCGTACGGCGGATCAATTCTCGCAACAAGCGGGCCGGTACTTCGTGGAAATTCTTTTCTTCAAAGGCTGCTACTTGGGGAAATTCTGCTGGATCCTCAGCCGAGAGGCGAAACTGACTTCGTTCACCACGGATGGTTGTTCCCTGGACATCAGACTCCAAATGGAGGGTCTCATCCGTACTCTCTCTCAAAATGGAGCCAAAACGGCTTACCGAAAGAACTGCCACCCCTTCCGACTGCACATCGACGCCATCGACGAAGTAACGAATACCGACTTCCAGGTCCGTCGCCGAGAGTATGACCCCCTGCGCATTGGCCTCAAGTTTGACATTCTGCAGAATAGGTTTGGGGCTTCGCGTGGGTGCCACCGAAGCCGCTGTCTGAAAAGCCTGGAGCAATTGTTCTCGGTCGCACGAAATTTTTAAGGAGCGGCCAGAACTTTTTGTACTCGGTAAGTCGTCGGTCGCAGATTTATTTTCTAATGTTGTTGTCAAGGAACACCTCCTACTGTGGATTACTAATTATTAACTTTAAAGTTAGTAGTATTAGTAATGGGGTAATGGCAATTGTTGATAAGGGCCGATTTATGTGGTTAAGTACTTACTAAACATCAAGTTAAGAAAATAAGTTATGTGTGGAAAAATAGTTATTGGGATGTTGTATTGGTGTCGGGAAAAGTTAATTAAGGGGAGTTTCGAATTGAGAGCATCAGGGCAATGAATCCAAATGTTACGTAAAGTATGGAATACAGTGTGAAAGCCAGTCAGGAAGGCAGTGCGGGAAACGGAACTATCAACATGGAAACAACAAGTTTTAAAAGGCACAAATTGAAAAACCGAGTGGTTCATAGGACGCCAGGATAATTATGAACATCAATGTTCAAAAATGTGCAAAAGCAAACGTATAGGGATCGAATTCAGAGGGTTATCAAATTTAGGGAGTTGTCAACTTAGCAGGATGTCAAGATGCGGTGTAGTTTTTCGAGGATTCGTTGAGTTTGGGTGTCGTTTGCGAGTAGCTGCTCGGTTTTTTTGAGAGCATTCATGATGGTGGTGTGGTCGCGTTTTCCCAGTCTTTGGCCAATTTGGGCAAAACTCATCTGGGTCAAAGAACGGGCCAGGTAAATTACGATACAACGAGCATACACGAGTGATTTTCGTCGGGCTGGACTTCGTAGTGCCGATTGAGTTAGCGAAAAAAAGCGAGCAACCAGAGCAAGAATGGTCTTAAAATCAGGTTGTATGGGGATTCTCGCTGTGGCTTCAGCGGTAGCTTCGAGGGTGGAGTCTGTAGCGGACTTTTGGGTATTGGCGGTGCCTTGGGAGTTAGTAGCCATTTCATGCAGGGCCAGGGCCCGCAACAATTGAGGAGCGGGCCCCACGACTTTTTGAGCAAGTGCTCGCTTGCTAGCGGTGTCCATCGATAAGCCGCGTGCTTTCGCTGCAATTCCCAGTAGTTCTTCACGCGCTTCAGGGCCGGGTAGGCGTAAGCGTATGGTTAAACCACTACGCAGCCGATCGCGCAGACCCAACTCTAGATTTGTTTGCAAAGCTGGTGATTGCTGGGCGGTTATCACAGTGATGCTACCCTTCTCGGACAATAGATCAAGTGTGTCACGCAGAGCTCGCTGTATGTAGGCACTGTTTGAAAGGAGGTGAAGATTTTCGAATACCAGCAATTTGAGATTCAATAATTGCTGCCTGAAATCGTTTAGGTTGTTGTCATTGCGAGCAGCCAGGACCTCACGGCTAAAATCAGTTGCCGTGAAATAACCAACGGTCCCAACCCCTGTTTTGCCGTTGTCGAGTAATTCTGACCAACGTCGGACGATTCCACGGGCTAAAAAAGATTTGCCCGTTCCGCTGGGACCAGTAAGCACGAAAGGTCCCGTCAAGTCTGGTGCGTAGCCATCTAGTAATTTTTGGAGAATGGGAACCGACAAGCGATTTTCGGGACCAGCCACAAAGCAGGGCAGGTCGGCACATGGCTGCAAATTAGCAGCGCCCTTTTTATCGCTGGCTCGTTTCGCATGCACAGGGTGATTAAGCGGGCTCTTTTCAGAGGTCCAATCACCACTCGGCAAGTCGATTCTTGTAACCCTAAAAACCACAGCGGTTCCATCCAGACGGGTAGATATTTTTTGTTAAATTCAGGCTATCAGAACGACTTCTTCGAAGAGCTAAAAGGCACTCTCTCGACTGCTGCAGACGGCCTGAAAGCCGCGTCTCAATTCTACCCGACTTTTGGTTCGTTAGGGAGGAGGCAAAGGCCCCTTTTTAGCCGTTTGAGCTNTGACGCAACCGCTTACAGACGTTAAGGATACGTCGAGCTGCTTCTGTCATTTCTGTGTGGCCAGTTGTGGCCCCCAAGCTGAAGCGAATCGAGCCGTTAATTGCAACCTCATCAAAGCCCATTGCCACGAGCACTGGAGAGGGTTCACTCGATCCACTGGCGCAAGCGGAACCCGTTGAACAGGCTACNCCCGCCTGGTCCAAGGCCATCACCAAAGCCTGTCGATCAAATCCTCTGAAACTAATATTGGACGTATTTGGCAATCGCTTCGCCTGGGCACCAATGACTTTGGCATCAGACACGTTTGAGATCAAGATTTTCTCAAATACGTCGCGTAATTCTTCCCAGCGGCTGATTTGTTTGGCGAACGAACGGTGACAGATCTTCAGAGCCATTTGCATGCCCACGGCCAGAGCAACTGATTCGGTACCCGGACGTAATCCTGCTTGTTGATGTCCTCCCAGCAGCAGNGGCTTCAAGGGAACATCATGNCTGAGGAGCAAAGCACCAATTCCGATTGGGCCATGAAACTTATGTGCGGCGCAGCATAAAGCGTCAACATCCAACTCCGCAAAATTTACCGGTAATTTACCAACAACCTGTGAAGCATCAGTATGAACCAGGACTCGGCGACAGGCAGAAAGATTNGCCAATTGGGCAACCGGTTGTAGAACACCCGTTTCATTATTGGCCAGCATCAAGCTAGCCAGACAAGTGTCGGGAGCCAATAGTTTTGCGAATTGGTCGGCCTGGACCACACCATTGGCATCTGCTGCGGCCAGGTCAATCTGCCAGCCCTGCTGCTGCAAAAAAAAGGCGGTATCCATAACACACGGATGTTCTATGGAAGATACCACCAGATGGCCTGGGGCTCCATTTTGGNTGAGACNGGCATTCGTTAATCCCAACAGTGCCAAGTTATTGGCTTCGGTACCACCGCTTGTAAAAAGCACCTGATCAGCAGNCATGCCCTNCTGGCGAGCTCCNAAAAGTTGTCCAATTTGNTCTCGCGCGTCTTCTAGAACCCTTCGTGCTTGACGACCTGGTTCATGCTGGCTGCTAGGGTTTGCCGGGTAGCGGAGGGCTGTCTCACGCACCGCATCAGCCACCTCCGGAAACTGGGCCGTCGTGGCATTATGATCGAGGTATATAGGGGCATCCATGCTAGCATTTTAGACGCTTATGCAGTGGGTTGCGAGGAGCGAGTTGGGCGTAATTGGCTTCTCGGTAAGGCTTTTCATGGGTTGGTCCCGGGCCTTGTAGATTTCATTCTGTGCGTCTTCTGGCGGCCCTATTGGAGACGTAGGCACGTCAGNCGGTAGGGTGTTATTGGGAACACGATCAAAGGTTGCAAGGGCCGAATCTTGGGTAAAGCCGGCTGGGACGGGCACCGGCATCAAATTGCCATTGCTGTCGTAAATTGTTGGACGCTATCATTTGCCGCCCGGTGGNTCGGGGATTTATGCTGTTTGAGCCGCAAAACTTATGCAGGAAGAATGGATTCATGGCATTGATATTACGTGCAGCCATTATGTTGGTGGTACTTGTAGGTTTGCCCTCGGCCTGGGTCTACTACGGCCCGCTACCCGAGGGTGCACAGAAATTTGTGGGCCGTATGGTCGAAATCTGCAAAGAGGCACTGTCCGGTGAGAAAAATAAGCATCCCAGGAATTCTGGAATTACAGCACCACGATATGAAAATGCAGCTGAATCNNTTCAGAGCGACCCCCATTTCACCACAGCATCCTTTCAAACAATAGCTGAAGAACCCCTCCAAAACGACACTTTGCATGACCAACTCGAGCCTCATTTGTCGGTCCTCCGCAAAATGGGGGCGTCACAGTATTCGCTGGAGGATTGGGGAAAAGATGNACAGCTCATCCGATTTTGTTGTGCCATATCATTGGGCAAGAACCAAGAGCTAACACGGCAGTTTGAGGCAGTGGCAGAAGACTCGTTAGCTGCAGTACGCCAGGTGGTTGGNGAAGTAAGTTCCTGGCAAAATGCACGCGGAGAGAGCACCGTATGGCGCTGAAAATCCATGTCCAGGGGAGGGCATCTCTGGGAAATCTGCTGAAAAGTAGTTCTCTGAGATACCAGCTTCAACGATCGAAAGTACCCAGATACGGGCGTTTTTTTTTATTTGAGGCCCTGTCGAGCTCGTCCATAGTCCCTGAAGAATCAATAGGGAACAAATTGGCTCGCCTTGAAGCGGTGTTGTTTTTGGCTCGTGAACCGCTCTCGACAAGAAAACTGGCGAAATTGGCGAAACTTGCCGATGGTACGCAAGCAAGAACGTTAATAAAACAGTTAGCCGTACAGCTGGATCAACGCTCAAGTGCATTGCATATTGTGGAGGTGGCCCAGGGGGTGCAGTTGCTGACTCGGCCCCATTTAGCAGACTGGATTCGCCGATTGCACGGCGGGGCAAAGGAAATAAGGCTTTCTGCACCGGCTTTGGAGACCCTTGCGGTGGTGGCTTACCAACAACCTATCGTACGGGCTGAAATTGAGGCAATTCGAGGNGTTCAGTGTGGAGAAATCCTGCGAGTGTTGATGGAACGCGATTTATTNCGTATCGTCGGGCGGGCTGAAGAGTTGGGTCGTCCATTCCTCTATGGGACAACCAAGAATTTTTTACAAGTTTTTGGGCTTCGGCGCTTGGAAGAATTGCCCACTATCGATCAAATTCATACCGTCAGTACATGAGATCGTTTAGGNTTGGTGTCTGTGTCGCGTGTGCGACGCGCCAACGGCACGTGAGATGTTGGAGGAGTAAGCTGTGCATTTCATCGAGAGTCATCCTTCGAGCAGCTCTGTGGAGCTATCATTTCTTATGTCTGATGCCTTAACTCCAATGNCTGTAGTTCGACAAAGTGCTTTGGCTGCCGAATTGGAAGACGATACGGTTGTCGACAATGAAATCGATAATGATTTTGANGAGGAGGAAGTCGAATACGAGTACGAATATGAAGAGCAGGATGAAGGTGAGATTCCGGAGCTAGGGCAAGATTTTGACGAGGAGAGTGGCGAAGAAAATGAAGAGGTTGAAGATGACGAAGAAGAGTATGAGTATGAGTACGAGTACGAATATGAAGAGGGCGACGAAGATGAGGAAGACGAAAGTGACNGGGACGACGATTCGGAGTTCGAGTATGAGGAAGATACNCCACTAGAAGATGAAGAAGAAAATGAAGAAGATGAAGAATACGAAGATGANTGGGAAGAAGTTGAAGACGACTCTGTTTTAGAAGAGGATTCAGAATNGGAAGATGATTCTGTTTCCGACGATGATGCTTTCGAATATGATTACGAAGACGATGAAGAGATTTAGCCCGGATATCTATCAACCTCGGATATCCATTAAATGTGTGTCTAATCTTCTAGATGAAACAGCCGTTTGAGTGCATTGAGAAGATTGTGGGGCGTGCCGTTTTTTGAAGCATCTCGCAAAGATTTCAGTGGTGGGTGTAGCATTTTGTTGACGAGGCGGTCTGCAAATTGCTCAATTTCTTGCCGGGCCATCGGGTCCAATTCTGGCAAACGGCGATAAAGGCGTTCCAGTTCAGCAGCTTTTGGGCGTTCTAAGCCTTTGCGCAAACCCGTGATTACCGGGGCTGCTGCACGATGGCTGAGATTGGCAAAGAAACATTCTGTTTCTTGCAATACAATTTTTTCTGCGGAAGAAAGCTCTGCTTTCCGTGCCTGACGATTATGGTTACATGCCTGGTCCAAATCGTCCAGAGAGTACAAGTACACACCCAGAGCATCCCCCACGGCTGGTTCAAANTCTTGGGGTACGGCCAGGTCAAGCACAAAAAGGGGACGTTGGTGACGCTCACGGACAACGAATTCTGCATAGTCGTCAGCACGAACCACGGGCTCATCGGCTGATGTGGTACTGATTGCCAGATCGGCTTTTACTAACTGGTTCCAAAGTTGATCCCAGGCATGGTATTGACCACCCCATTTATTGGCGAGTTGCTGCCCACGTTCGGCATNACGATTGACGACATGGATATGGGCATTGCCAGCATCACGCAAGTAGCGGAGAGTATCTTCTGCGAGTTCACCAGCACCAATGACGAGTACATGCTTGTTGTCAAATGTTTCGAAAACACAACTGGCGAGATCGGCTATTGCTACGCTGGGGATGCTTATCCGGTGCTTGTGCAGCGAGGTTTCGCCGGCAACCCGTTTTGCTGTGTGCAGGGCCGATTGGAAGAGTTCGTGCAGCATGGGGCCCGTAGAACCCTGCTGTTGGGCGTTTTGGTAAGCCTGTTTTACTTGTGCCAGGATTTGGGATTCGCCAACTACCATACTATCTAAGCTTGCGGCTACTCGGTAGAGATGATGCACGACATCATTTCCATTCAGGGTGAATAAACTCCCTTCGATTTGGGGTCTGTCGATTTGCCGGTAGTCAAGCAGGANATCGATTAATTGNTCTGCGGAGGAGATAATGTTTTCACCGTTCGTGGCANCGTAAAGCTCACAGCGGTTGCATGTCGAAAGCAGCACTATTTCGGTTTCTGGGAATTGCGTCCGCCAGGTGTTCAAAGCAGAGGCGGTCTGCTGTGTGTCGAAAGCCAGCAGCCCCCGCACTTCAATGCGTGTGTCATGGTGGTTGCACCCGACCATNTGCAAATTCATGATTCCACCTCCACGGTCGGCTCGGGAAGATCAGTGGAATGCAACGAATCTTGAAATAGCATCATTGCTAGTACGAAGAGCAGAAAGACAAGTGCGGCTACTGTCAGATAGGCAACTTTTCGTCCCTGTCTAGCGGCGGGATAGACGAGTCGGAACACCTCGGCGATAACCAGCCAGGCCGACATAGTTGCCAGACTGAGCACGACAGGATCCGACCAGGGGATGAAGTTTTTTTCTCCCGAATGTGCCAACCGACTGATGACTCCGGTGAAAAAACCACCCCCGACGAGCACNGTTGCACCAATCAGAGCACGGCTGTTCATTCGCTCCAGCCATTCNAGGCTNGGAAGTCGGAGGCCTTTGGTAGTGGCCAGTTTGTGTTTTAATCGATAGCTTTGAATGAGATACATCAAACCGGCTAAAAAGCCAATCAGTACTGCAACGGTTCCNAGCATGAGAAAAATGCCGTGGATGCGACCCCACAGACGTGGGGCTTGAAATGTAGCCAGTGTTGTGGTCGAAGCAAACTGCGCTCCTCCAACCAATGCCAGTACGGCTGGCAATACAAACAGACCCATTGATGACTTAGGGTAGTAATACTTGGCGGCAAGATAGACAAGTGCCAACACCCAGGCGGATAACAAAAACCAGTCCTGATGACTTGTAAGGGGTGCTTGTGGGGCCAGATTGACCCGCTGTCCTAAAAACCAGGTATGGGCTACGAGCCCTGCCAGGGCGATGCCCAGNACTACGATTCTGCGCACACGCAGCAGATTCCAAAGCCCTGAAAACTCAAGTATCAGAGCAAGCGCATAGCTAGCTGAGAAGCACAACATGTTTACGCCGGATCCCATTGGAAAACCCTACTTCGCTTCGCCATCNAGCCCGTATTGTTTGAGCTTTTTGTGGAGTGTGTTGCGGTTGATGCCAAGCTTGGCGGCGGCTTTGATCTGCACATTGCTACAGGTGGACATAACTTGAGCGATCACTTCACGTTCCACGCGGTCGACGATTTGACTGTGTAAATTACCGTCCTTTTTGTCAGACCCATTGAGGCCCCGGTAAACCAATTCTTCAGCAAGAGATTCAAAATTCATGGCCCGACTGCCAGGCGTACGCGGCTGTTGTCCTGAGGTGATAACCGATGGAAGTAGGTCCCGTGTTAATTCGTCTCCCAGAGCCATGACGACGGCACCTTCAATGCAATTCTGCAACTCACGTACATTACCCGGCCAGGTATATTGCTCCATTGCAGCGAGTGCTTCCGGGGCGATGTGCGCTACGTATCGATCATTCTGCTCATTGTAGAGGTTTAGAAAGTATGTCACCAGTTCCGGGATATCCTCAACGCGCTCCCGCAGGGGGGGGAGAACAATGGGTACCACATTCAGCCGATAATACAAGTCTTCCCGAAANGTCCCTTCGCCTGCGAGCTCCAATAAATCACGATTGCTGGCCGCAATCACCCGTGTATCGACACGAACTGTTTTTGTGTCGCCCACGCGCTCAAACTCATGTTCTTGAAGCACACGGAGTAGTTTTACCTGCAAATGCAGAGTTGTGGAGTTAATTTCATCGAGAAAAATCGTGCCTTTATGGGCCGCTTCAAAACGGCCTGTGCGGTTGTTAATAGCCCCGGTGAATGCCCCGCGAACGTGGCCAAACAGTTCGCTCTCCAGCAAACTTTCGCTGAGGGCACCACAGTTGACCCGCACAAAGGGACGTTCGTGGCGACGGCTGAGGGCATGGATGGCGTGGGCGATTAATTCTTTCCCAGTACCCGTTTCGCCCAAGAGTAAAACCGAGGCATTGGATCTTGCCACTTGTTTTGTGAGTCGAAACACTTCGGCCATGGCAGACCCTGAGCCAATAATACCGCGCAGTTTGGCCTCGGCTGGATCGGTACCGGTGATAGACTCAGAAAGATTCATAGTCAGTGTGAGGTGATTGAAAGAGCCCTTTTATCAGGTTTCTAAGTCATTGGGCTTCTAAGATGTCGAGTACTTGACCAAGTACGTCCTGTGTGTCGGCATCAGCAGTTTCACTTGCGTTGTAACGGTCGTATTGTCGGAGGATTTGATGGGAGGTCAGTAATTTACCAAATTGCTTGACACTGGTAGCCAAACCGGTAGCAGCCTGTTGCCTCATTTCGATGGGCTGTGCTTGCGTGCTGGCCAGATTGACGAGCAATTGCTGGCTTGCGGCTGTGCCTAGCAGGGGCAAAACGCGCAACACTTCTGTTGTGAGTTCAGGTTGGTAAACAGCATGGTTAAGCATGTCCGCTTCGCGGAGTAATTCGTCGTAGGGATGGCCCGATTCTAAAAGGTGGGCAATCCAAACCAAGGCTTGTTGGGCTTGCTCAAGACGTTCTTCGGCAGAGTCGTAGTGGGAAAGTTTAGTGAGTTGATCCACAATCGACTGCATGGCATCAGCCTGCTGGGGCGTGGGCAAGGCTAGGAGCCACTGGTCGTGTCTGGCTAGACTCTGTGCGCGATCAAGATTTTCCGGACTACTGAGAATGGCAATTGGTATTTGACCCGTGTGGGGGCTGGTGCGCAGCTGAAAAACGACTTCTCTCAGGAGGGGTCGATTGATATCGCTATCCAGGAGAACCAGTTGCAATCGAGGCGAACGTATTGCAGTGTGGATTGTGTCACGACCGTTTGTGGTTGGTGTGGCTGCAAATCCCAAGCCTCGTAATTGTCCAGCCCACAAGTTGGCACGTGCCGTGGTTGCTGCACCTGTCACGACCTGCGGAGTTCCAGTCGCAGCAACAAAATGCCAGAGCGCTTTTGGTACACCGCTAGCCCCGGCAAAAGTACGTTGGGGGGCTATTTGCATGATGGCTTGCAGTGCGGCATATCTTAGACTTTGGTCGGTATGGGTTAGTGCACGCACGAGNGGGGCTGGCCGGTTTTGAATGGATGCGATGGCTGCCTGGTCNGATTGTTTGCCTAGCAATTCGGCAAAGGCCTGTGCGGCTGCGAGAGAATTATTCCGGAGTGCTTCGTCAAGCGCTTCATTCAGCGTGCTGGTGTCCAGCTCTGCAACCCATTGCTGGACCTCTGCGGTGGGATTTTGTTCAAGTTCACGTGCTGCTTGATAAGCATAAATGAGGGCCGACTGTCGGTCTTCTGCGGGAGGCGCCGGCAGTTGCAATAGCAAGCGAGAAAGCCTCGCTGCCGCCAAAATTTTCCGGGCCTCGGCAGGCTGATTCTGCGANTGGAGCTTGCCATCGAGNGAATCATAAATCCACCAGAAATCGATGTCCCGTGGTGGTCGCGAATTTGTCAACACGCCCAATTGAAGTCGATGCAATTCATTGCGAATCAACTCTCGCACTTCATCGATTGTGGGCATAGATAAATTTAGTTTTGTCAGAGCACTTTGCGCTGCGGCCACCACGTTGGGGTNAGGTTCTGCGCCTGCCACCATGGCGGCCAGCCAGGGGATAGACTCTGAAAGCTGCAAATAACCTGCCAGCTCCGCAACGTCTCGTCGTACTTGTCCATGGCTGTCGGCTAGCATTGCAATGAGCAAAGGATCGACTTCCGGTCGCATTTCTACCAATGCCAACATGATGTTTGTACGTGCCGAGTCTTCTTTCGCTTGCGCCAGCGCTTCCAAGCAGGCTACGGCACCTGGGGTGCTGGTAGCTGCCAGATCCACACGTGCTGCATGACGCTGTNTTGCNGCAGGATCATTGAGTTGGTTTACCATCCGTGCAATCCTTTGCGGATTGCGAGATTGTTGAGCCTTCGTTTCTAAACAGGTAGCAACAAATTCGCGCGCACCGGCAAAGAGCTGGCTNTCCTGTCGGGATAAAGTCAGAAAACGGGCCGTGCCNAATTTTTCTACCAGGGCGACTTGGGTCTTGGTATTCGGTTTTTGTTTGGCAAAGGCTTTCCATAATTCTGCAGCAACATCGGTTTCCCCCAGATCAATGAGCGTAAAGATGCCACGCAATTGTTGGGCAGGTGTCCCACGGGGGAGCTCGAGAATCGCAGCCACCGCCGGGCCGCGCTTTGGGGCCTCATCCAAAAGGGTGCCCTGTGCATGAAGTGCGTTGGCGAAGTAGAAAAGAACGAGGATAGTACCGAAAGACTTGTTCATAAATAAATCAATTGGATTACGAATCGAGCCTTTCGCGCCACAGGGAGACTTGTTTCTCAACTTGCTGTGGGGAGGTGGAACCGTAGCTGACAAATGCTTGAACGGCTTGTTCAACACCCAAAACATCAAACACTTTTTTGTCGAGAGCTTCGTGTGCGGACCGAAATTCTGCCAGAGGCAATTCTGCTAAAGGAATATTTTTCTTCATGGCAACGGCTACCAACTTGCCAATAACCTCGTGTGCTGATCGCTGGGGGACGCCGAGTCCGATGAGATATTCCATCAAAGTTGTTGCATCGAGATAGCCTCGATCGAGTCGCTCTGCAATGGCTTGGCGGTTTAGCTGGGCACCTGTTACTACGGCTGTTGAGAGAGCAAGGCAGGCCTCGACGGTGTCGGTGGAGTCAAAAACGCGTTCTTTGTCCTCTTGCAGATCACGGTTGTAGGCTAGAGGCAATCCCTTGACTAATACCAGCAGGCTTTGCAGATTGCCGACAACACGGGCTGTTTTGCCACGCACGAGTTCCAACACATCGGGGTTGATTTTCTGAGGCATGATCGAAGAGCCAGTGCAGTATGCCTGTGGCAAAGTCAAGAAATTGAATTCGCTCGTGGACCATAGAATCCATTCTTCTGCCCAGGTACTGAGATGCTCGGCAATGAGTGTCAGCACAAACGCGTACTCGATGGCAAAATCACGGTCACTGGACGAGTCTAGGCTATTTGCGACCAGACCTTCGAATCCCAACTCTTCAGCTACAAACTGCCTATCAATGGTTATGGTTGTACCGGCTAATGCAGCCGTACCGAGGGGCAATTGATTGACACGTCGCCTACAATCGGCAAGCCGAGCCCGGTCCCGCTCAAATTTTTCGCAATAGGCTAGCCAGTAGTGGTTAGCCAGCACGGGTTGGGCGCGCTGCAGATGGGTGTAGCCTGGCAGGATCACGCCTTGATCCTGCTTGGTGCGTCCCACAAAAGCACGTTGCAACTCTTGCAACGCCAGGTCCAACAGGTCGATATGCTCTCGGACCCACATGCGAAAATCGGTCGATACCTGATCGTTCCGGCTACGACCCGTGTGAAGTTTACGGCCCACATCGCCGATTCGTTCAACGAGCGCACGTTCGATGTTCATATGAACATCTTCTAACTTAGTCTGAAAGACAAACGTACCTGCGTCGATTTCATCGCGTATCTGGTCCAAGCAGGCGATAATCTGTTCGCATTCTTCCTGGGCAAGGACTCCAGTTGCTGCCAGCATGCGAGCATGGGCGGCCGAGCCACAAATGTCTTGGGAAAAGAGTCGGTGGTCGAAGCTTACACTTTCTGTGAACTTTTCTACGCGAGGATCCGTCGCCCCGTCAAATACGCCACCCCAGGGTTTTTTGGACAACACAATCTCCGAGACTTCTACGAGGTAAAAGTTGGTTCTTGAATCAATTACCTCAGACACGGGCAGCCAGAACCACGGGCAGCCAGGACAAGTTCGTCAACATGTTCACCGTAAACAGTTTAGAGCATCAAGTCAATCTTTAACAGGCAGTCCCCGCCCAAGAATTAGGCAGTTAAAGAAAAGCTAATTTAGCAAGACCATGGAGCCCTATTTATTCTAAGATTCTAGTCGTTGTGACGAACTTCTGTCTGGAAAGCTGAAAAAACTATAAGGGTTCTTAATAGTTGGAGAAAAGAGATGACCCGGATTCAAGCCCCTATCGGGACCCGTTTTTCAAATAACATCCTTTGACGAGTAGGAACATCCTCAGGAAGCCAATCCAAGGGAGGCAAGGCGGATTCTTCAGCTGCCAAAGCCTGAGCAATGCGACCATAGAGATGGCAGGGCCATCCTAATAAGCGACGCTGTACGAGTGCCGGTGGCACTGCAAATTGTTCTGCAAGTCGGTTGCGGACCCAGCGTGTTGCAATGTCGATTTCTACCCAACCCTGTTGTTCTACAAGTTCACGGTAAGCACATTCTGCACCATTGAGAACCGGTTTTGCCGGCAATAACATGGAGAGCGCAAATCGCTCGCAGTCATGGGCCGTGCTTGCCCACTTTTCGTCTGCCTGTTGATCAAGAAACCAGCTTGCATCGTGCATCTCATCCAAGGGGCACCCCAGCGCTGCGGGAGCATAATTTTGTGCTAACAAAAGGCGATAAGCGGCCATAGGACGTGAATCGGCTACAATACGATCGACCAATAGTGTCGTTTGCCCAGCAGATCGTACCACACAGGCTTGCACGCTGTATCTGGGAATCAAACCGGGCAGGATTTCTATGCGAATGTTGGCTTCGTTTTCCAATACTGCTTCAACATCAACAGGCGCAGTTGCAATTTGGGTGCTACGCTGACCGAGAAGTTGTCGGACTCTCCATTCGATGGCCAGTTCGGTCAGCGGAGAGTCCGTTTGCGGATGCCGATCTTTGTACTCGAAAGTTGCCCCCACAAAATTGGCCAATTGCTGGACCGTTTCGTTTTTGAGCGTGGGACAATCTTCGGTGGTCCACCACCAAACCAGAGACCCCGAAGTTTCGAGGCAATTTGTGCTGCCCGTTTTCGCGGTGGCCAGCATTTTTTGCCACAACTGGGAGTTTTCGACCAGTCCCAGCACTTCAGCAACACGACCAAGCACCCGATCACGTCTCCAGGGAGCGCGTCGACCCGATTCGATAGCACTTACTGTGGATGCTCGTTCTTCCAGCAAAGCTGCACAGGTGCGTAAACCGAGTCCAGCACGCAGGCGGTAATGACGTAACAGGGAACCAAACGTAGCCATCCGTGAAACCAATTCCAGGGTGGTTTCTCATGGAAAATACTAAAGAAAATAAGATCCTTTGGACGTCCATCATAGCGGATCAGCCAGACTTCGGGAATTAGGTCCTTATCCCAGTTGGATCAAGATAAGACCTGGCAGATCCCCAGCGTGTCGAACGGGTTCACAGACTTCTCGGCATTCAGCTACTTGAAGAAATAGCCCTCATCGGGCTACTATAGAGCGATTTTAGACATATTTCAGGAATCGGGTGTACTTGTGCACAGTATGGCAACGGTTGGTATTTTTACTGTCCATCCCAATTCTGAATACACAATTCCAAACAGACTCGCTGGTCCTGGGGATCCCACACTGGAGATCCTAACTTTGAAACTCAAATCCCCCCAAGCCTAAAAATTCCCTATGCCCCGTCGCGAAGATATTCACCGCATTTTGCTCATCGGCTCAGGACCTATCGTCATTGGTCAGGCTTGCGAGTTCGATTACTCAGGCACCCAAGCGTGTAAGGCGCTACGTGAAGAGGGTTACGAGGTCATTCTTGTAAACTCCAATCCCGCCACAATCATGACGGACCCGGTGACGGCTGATCGAACCTATATAGAACCATTGACCTGGGAAATGGTTACTAAGGTTATCGAAAAAGAACGGCCAGACGCGCTACTTCCTACCTTGGGCGGTCAAACAGGGCTCAACGTAGCCATGGATTTGGATAAGCACGGAGTGCTCAAAAAGTATGGCGTGGAATTGATAGGTGCTGATGCGGATGTCATCGATAAAGCGGAGAGTCGTGAGCGCTTTAAGGCGGCCATGAACAAAATCGGCCTGGATGTCTGCCGTGGAAAAACGATTAACACTGTGGAAGCGGCGCGTGAATGGGTCCAAACAATCGGACTGCCTGCCGTGGTCCGCCCCAGCTTTACGATGGGCGGCAGCGGTTCTTCGATTGCCTACAACAAGCACGAGTTTGATGAACTGGTGCTTCGTGGTCTGGATCAATCCCCTACGAGTGAAGTCCTTATTGAAGAATCGATCATTGGTTGGAAAGAATACGAGATGGAGGTGATGCGCGATGTTGACGACAACGTGGTCATTATCTGCTCAATTGAAAACTTTGATCCGATGGGTATTCACACGGGAGACTCGATTACCGTGACCCCTGCCCAGACACTCACCGACAAAGAGTACCAGCGGATGCGTGATGCCAGTTTGGCCGTCATCCGTGAAATTGGTGTTGAGACAGGTGGATCCAATATTCAATTTGCAACGAATCCCGATGATGGTCGTATGATCGTTATCGAGATGAACCCGCGTGTCAGCCGATCAAGTGCCTTAGCTTCGAAGGCGACCGGATTTCCGATAGCGAAGATTGCTGCGAAGTTAGCCATTGGCTATCGGCTGCACGAACTGCCCAACGATATCACACGCGAAACAACGGCATGCTTCGAACCCACGATTGACTATGTCGTCACCAAAGTGCCGCGATTTGCTTTTGAGAAGTTTCCTGAAGCGGATGACACATTGATGACACAGATGAAAAGTGTCGGCGAAACCATGGCAATTGGAAGCACGTTTAAAGAGTCCTTCCAAAAAGCGCTGCGTGGCCTTGAGGTTGGTGCTTTTGGTTTTGGCTCGGATGGCAACGATCTTTGGGGTACTGACGAGCAACCCGATGAAGAAGAAATACGAGCCAAACTTTCGCGGCCTTGTCCCGAGCGCGTCTGGTATCTGCGCTATGCCATAAAAAGCGGCATGACGGTGGACCAGATATATGAACTTACGCATATAGATCGCTGGTTTTTGGACAACCTGCTTGAAATAGTCGAAACCGAAGATGCGATTCGCAACTGTGGCAGTTTAGCGCAGATGACACCTAATATGTTGCGAACGTCCAAACGTTTTGGATTTTCAGACCGGCAGCTGTCGCAGATGCTGAATTCCACCGAACTCGAGGTACGTGCCCACCGTAAATCGCTGGGCATAGTCACTGTCTTCAAATCGGTAGACACGTGTGCAGCCGAGTTCGAAGCCTATACGCCTTATTACTATTCGACGTATGAAGATGAGGATGAAGTTCCAGCCAAAGGGCAGAAGCGTGGAGCGAGACCAGTTGGGCAGGAGGATGGTGCCGAGAGCGGGCAGAGCAAGACGCGATCAGCGCCTTCGAAACGTATCATTATTCTTGGTGGAGGACCCAATCGAATAGGTCAAGGGATAGAGTTTGACTACTGTTGTTGTCACGCCAGTTTTGCCCTGCGGGAGTTGGGGATTGAATCGGTGATGGTGAATTCCAATCCCGAAACGGTCAGCACGGATTATGATACGAGTGATCTGCTTTTCTTCGAGCCATTGACTGTCGAGGATGTACTGAATATTTGCGATCGCGTGGATCCAGACGGGGTCATTGTGCAATTTGGGGGGCAGACGCCACTCAATTTGTCACGAGCACTTCAAGATGTGGGTGTGCCGATTATTGGCACAGCCGTAGATAATATTGAGGCAGCGGAAGACCGTGAAAAATTTCAGCACATGTTGGAACGACTTGGTCTCAAGCAACCGTCGAACGGCATCGCCCGCACTATGGATCAAGCGCGTCGCGTGGCCGAACAGGTCGGATATCCATTGTTGGTCAGGCCTAGTTTTGTTTTAGGTGGCCGGGCGATGGAAATCTGCTACGACAAGAGCCAACTTGACAAGTTTGTGGCCGAAGCTTTTCTGGCGGCACAGGGCCAGCCCGTATTGCTGGATCGATTCTTGGAGGGTGCTGTCGAAGTCGATGTCGATGCGATCAGTGATGGCACGGATGTGATTGTCCCCGGTATCATGGAACACATTGAAGAAGCGGGCGTTCACTCGGGTGACTCGGCGTGTGCCATCCCCCCTTATAGCTTGCCCGGACCAATCGTGCAGGAGATGCGTGATGCGGCAGTTGCCATGGCTCACGAGCTGAATGTGATAGGGCTGATGAATGTTCAGTTCGCTGTTAAGTGGGAAAGTGAAAAACAAAGATCAAAGAGCGGGGAGCAAGAAAAATCCAGGTCAACTGAAAATGATTACGACGATTCTCACCCCGTCGTTTATGTGATCGAGGTCAATCCGCGAGCTAGCCGAACAGTTCCTTTTGTTGCCAAGGCGACTGGCATGCCGGTTGCTAAAATCGCTGCCAAGGTCATGGCCGGTGTATCCCTTGCTGAGCAGGGAGTTTCGGAAGATCCCGTGCCAAGCCATGTCTCGGTAAAAGAGAGTGTTTTTCCGTTTATTAAATTTGCCGGAGTTGATATCGTGCTTGGCCCTGAGATGCGTTCGACGGGCGAAGTGATGGGGATCAGCTCGCGTTTCAGCATGGCATTTGCCAAGAGCCAACTTGCTGCGGGAACTGTCTTGCCGCGGGAAGGAAACGTTTTTGTAAGTGTGGCTGAGAGAGCCAAGGGACAGATCGTTGATTTGGCTCGTCGCATGCACGATATGGGCTATAAGCTGTTGGCTACAGAAGGTACTTCAGCTGTACTTGCCGCTCAGGGAATACCTACGCAACACGTGAAAAAGATCCGTGAAGGGCATCCGAACTTGCTCGATTATCTAACGGATGGCGAGGTTGCTCTTGTGATGAATACGCCACGCGGAAAGGGAGCTCGCACGGATGAGGGACGCATTCGTGCTGCAGCGGTGCAAGCCGGTGTTCCCTGTCTTACCACCCTCGAAGCTGCCACAGCTGCTGTCATGGCCTTGGAAGCGCTATGCGAAGAAGAGATGGGTGTTCAAGCGCTGCAGGATCGGTTTGCCCATCAAAATTCGTATCAAAAAGAGCACGTTCCTAAATAGGATTTGTGTGAGACAAAGAGAGAATGTGTGTCGTGGGTAGTTTCAGAGTCTCATGGCATAGAGATGCGACTGCTTGGAATAGGGTGGCCCTTAATCGCTCTTTGCACTTTGGGTCCCAAACTCTATTATCCGGCCCATGGTTGAGTGGAACTTAAATTCTAACGTTGCCGATGTGCTATCACTTGGGCCGCGAACTTCTGCAAAACTATTACGGTTGGGTGTGCAGTCGGTAGGACATCTGCTGGTGGCCAAACCACATTTGCTCAGTGTTCGACTTGCCGATGATCGCATCGATTGGAGGACGATTGCCTGCTGGCAACGTGAAGCCAAACTTATATTGGCTTTGCCGCGATTGGAAGCACGTGCAGCGCGACTGCTAGCCGTGGCAGAGTTCTCGGGCCCACAAAAAATTGCCCAATGCTCGCCAACGGAGCTCATTCATGTATTGGAACAGCTGCACGTTGAACAATTGAAAAATGCCGATTGGAATTCTGATACTCTGCCAGGCGTTACGGAAGTAAGCGATTGGATAGCTTGCGCTTTAGAAAACTGTAGTAGCCGAGCTGCATGATGCTAGCAGCTACGTGCAGTGCATCCACTACATTTTTGGTATTGCAACACGTTGGACACAAGATAGGGGCGGTGTATTTGGCAGCAACCAAAACTATTCAGAAAGTTTTTAAATCAATCGCAAACCGACCTTGACCAAGTTTTTTGCCTGCCGTATTCTCCCCACCCACGAACGAAACAACAAAGGTTGCAACCAGCAAGGGCAGGGAAGCCAAGCACGCACAAGATTTATTCAGTAGCTGATCTTCCTCCCCTTCTGACACTTCGACAACCGCCCCTGTCACGAAATCAATCAGTGAGGAAAAAACATAACGGAGCCCACGTGGTTGGGTCAGCTTTTATGAACCTAAAAGTTGACCCCGGAGCGGCTGGAGCAGGCACGGAAGCCTCCCACCCGCTACGACACACTCCCCCGGTCGCTTGGCCCGACACATCCGAGTGACCGATGGCACGCAAGTGTGATAGCACTTTCGTCCAATCGCTCCCGGAAAGGTATCAACGTCCTTTGCCCCCCTGGGACGTGTGCTTTTCTGGGAGCATTTTTATGCGCTGCACTCGTATCGGGTCAAGCCTCACTTAACGGGTGGCAACGGTTCAAAGAGCCGTGTCTCCCGAGGCAGGATCCATTGATCTATCATGTCTCAAGTACTGCGACATGTTGCTATGTACGTTGTCTTGTCTGCCCTTTTGGTTCACTCCTGTGGGTATGCCCAAACGGGAGTCGTGACAGGCGACGATCACGATGCTCGGAACCCGTACATCAGCTCACTGCGTTGCAACCTGCAGCGTAAGCACATCGAACGGCTGATCGACATGAGCATGCCGAGCAACGGATTCGGTTCCGCTGCGGCTCCCGTGCAGGAAGCCCAGTACATCTACAACAGCAACGAGATGGGCGGAGGCGGCACAACGTCACCGGGCCGCCGCGGACCACGCATGGAGGCACTTCCCCTTCGATGAAGACGGAAACTGATCGATCCACCAATCGCACGATTCACAAGGGGCCCGGACGGGCCCCTTGTTCATTTGCGAGCGCCGGCGCCTGATTCGGCGAGCTGCGGATCCGACTGCACCGACGGATGGATGCCCCGGCCCGCATCACCCGCGATCCACGGGCCACGGCGTGCATCCATGTGCAGCAGCAGGACCGTGTCATCGTCATGTGCATGCCGAGCCGCCGGCGTGAAATCGGCGCCGTATCGCGCTGCGCTCGAAAGACGGACCTCGTCGATGGCGCCCTGGAAGAAGGACGTCCCCTGTCCCCCGGAACCGACATCGCCACCGATCACCAACGGCAACTGGTTGCGAGTGCGAAGGCCGCTCGCCGGCACCCTCACGAGTTCCCGACCGTCCAGATACATGCGGGCTTCGGACCCGTCGAAGACGCCGGCGAGATGGTGCCAGCGACCAGGCTCGAGCTTCGTGTCCGCATCAGCCAGTTCGACGTAGGCGCCGTTGAGGTGCAGCGAGAAGGACGGCATCCCGTCGGACACGAAGAAGCCGTATTCGGACGCTTCGGTCTTGGTGACTAGGCCTCGGCGCCCCGCGAACTCATCGCCTCGGAACCACGTCTCCAGCGTCAACGGACCGTCCGGCAGCTCGATTCGACTCGAAGGCACCCGCAGGTGATCGTCGACGCCGTCGAGTTCGAGTGCGAGATCGGGTTCGGCACGCTGTACGTCGTCGAAGGAGACGACCAGTGGAATCGGATGCTGCACGGGCGGAACATGAAACCGGCTGCTCTCGGCGAGGTAGTCGTACTGAACGGACAGATGTGGTGACCGCCATGCGGCGTCCAGACATCCAGCAGGCATCCAGACCTTGAACGGGATGTCCACCCGCTCACCCGGCTCCAGCGTGCGGTGCACATGCTCGGGGCGGAACGTCCACCGGCTGTCGTCGCTGTGGGGCAGCACGGTCACCTCGACCGGCCGGCTCACGGGATTGTGCAGCTGCAGTGTGAACGTGTCCTCGACCCCGGATTTCATGTCGAACTCGACCGGATCGTCGAACACCGGCGCCGCCCCTGCGAGACGTCTCGTCTCGTCGCTGACCTCGCCGGTGATGGAGCGGACGTCCATGACCTCGCCGACCGGGAATGCGGCCATCGCGATCTGGTCGTCGCGCACCGTGATGAGGTGGTACTGATGCAGATAGCCGGCCTCGGGCACGGCTCCGGACTGGCCTCCCCCGACGGTGGCCAGCGTCACGTATTCGATGCCGTCGCGCGGACCGTCGTAGCGCATGCGATGGATGTGCCCCGCGAACACGGCACGGACGTTCCCCGCGGAAGCGAGCAGTTTGTGCACGCGATTCCAGTCGTCGCCGTATCCGCCACCCAGCCAGCGGGGGTGGTGCAGGAACACGAAGACATGGGTGCTGTCCTTCGCATGCTCGAGGGTCGACTTGAGCCAGTCGTACTGCTCCGGGCTCATGCGCTGCGATTCGGGCCGTCCGAAGTTCTTGACCCCGGTATCCGGATCCCCCTCGTCCGTGTAGAGCACGATGAACATCGAACCCTTGTGNTCGAAGGCGTACCAGAGCGGACCGAAGTGCATCTCGTAGTTGCCTTCGTGCTCGCCCTCGGGACGCGGCCCCGAGCCTCGCCAGTAGACGTCGTGATTCCCCGCGACCGGAAACCACGGCATGANCAGTCCGTCCATCGTGGTCTTGAACTCCGTCATCTGCTCCATCCACTGCGGCTGCTCGTTGTAGCCGTTGATCAGATCGCCCACCGTCATCACGAAGTCCGGCTCGACGAGGTTCACATCCTCCACCGCATCCGCGAGGACGGCGATGCCGGCCGCGGGTCCCCCGGTCCGATCACCGAAGATGGCGAAGAGAAACGCCTCCTCCTCGACGGGAAGTTCCAACTGGGCGGCATCCCGACTGGTCATGAACCGTTGCTGGTCGGTGACCGTGGGATGGGGATGGGCGTGCAGGGGATCCTCCACATCTCCCGCAGCGGGAGTGGCGAGGGCGAGCAGGACGATCACGGCGGTTCTGGTGTTCATGATGGCTGTTGTACCCGATGGCCGATGCAGAGCAAGTGGAGTATGGTCACCGCATGAGCGATCGCAAGACGGCACGGCTGATGGTGGGCATTCCGGCCCACAACAACTCCCTCTTCCATCGCGTCCAGTTCAAGGTGGGCGATCCGGCCGCGTGGATCGAGATCGATGGCCGGACGNCCATGCTGCTGCGTGACATCGAGGTGCATCGGGCCAGGGAACACGCCACGATCGACGCGGTGACGTGTCCGGCCGAGCACGAACCGGCCGGCGGACTCTCGGGGGATCGGGAGACCGCCACCGCCCAGGCTGTGGCGGAACTGCTCCGATCCAGCGGCATCATCCGAACGACCGTGGACCGCAGCCTGCCCATGAGCTTCGCACACGAACTCGGGCTGGTCGGCATCGAACTCGTCTACGACGACCAGATGGGGGTTGCCGACTGTCACGAGGTCGGCAGTGGACCGCTGCGGACAGGCAAAACGGTCATCATCAAACAACAACCGCCTACACCCGTGAATGAATTACCACCCGAACTTTAGCCCGAAGGTCGAAATGTTCAGTGGATTCCAGGTTATTGGGCATGGGATCCCCAACGAGAGGACTTTCTTTGGGTGAGTGGTTTGTGGCGCGACATTCCACCAGGTCGCAACTGGGTGCCAGGCGAATGGGTCCAAGCCGAAAACGGTTTTCAATGGACTCCAGGGTTTTGGGCTGGGGAGGCAGAGATTCGATATTTGCCCACTCCCCCTGCAACTATAGAAGAAGGTCCCTCCAGTCCTGCGCCGGGATACGGCTATCTTTGGGCACCCGGCTGCTGGCGCCGGATGGGCAATCCTTTGCCTGGAGAACGGGCTATTGGTACCGTTCGTATCCCAATTGGTTTTGGACGCCCAATCACTATGATTTACACACCACGTGTAGTTTGTTGATAAGTGGGTACTGGGACTATCCTATTTCTGCCCGTGGATTTCTTTATGCTTCTGTTTATTGGAACCGAGGCCTCCATGGTTCTAGGAGCCGTTACGTTTATCGACCATGTAGCATCGTCATTACGGTCATTATCATTATGGCTATGGTGGACAGGCAGCACTTCCTAATTGGCTGTCTCCATGGGGAAAAGGATACAACCCATGGGGTCGGCAGTCTCACCAACATCGACATCGTTATGACCCACTATGGGCTTACCAAAACCATTACCTAAATAAGCAAGGAAAGGGACATGGTAAGAATCATCCTGATTGGAAGAGCAATCGGACCGTGGTGGCTGTTCATGATTTAGATCGTCAGCAACGTGAATCGCTTAAGCTGAGTAAGCTAAGCAAAGATCAGCAAAAGAAGAAGGACAATCGCGCCAAAAAGCATCTGGAGGTGGATCGTCAACAGCATATCGAAAGTGCCGAGTTGCGCAGACGAGAAAAAAACAGCACCTCGAATCGCTCAACAAAAGATCCCGACAGGAAAACAACCATCACAAAAATACGATGGACGGGGTCCACGAATTTCAAATTTGCAAAATGGCAGTACACAGGGGGCGAAGCGGTCCTACACTCCTCGAGCTACCTCGAAAAAAAGCAGCCAACTTCGTGTCAGGTGCAAAAACGAACTTCTTCGCAGAGCCGAGGCACCAAGGATCGAAGTCGTTCTGGAGGTGGTGGGAAATCAAGAGGAAATTCCGGCAGCCGTGGAAGTAAAGGGTGGAAACGCTGATAAGAACAGTAAGTTTGAAAAGCCGATTCAATGGCCCATCTTCACAGAGGACCGTTTTGCGTTTCTCCCTCATAGAGAGTGCCGAAGATCCATCTTTGGGGGTGTTTTGATTTCTCGCTTTTTAGTCGGCCGGCACTTCGCTCTGGACCCCCTACAACGCATGAGGTGTTCAAAGCGGTAGTGCAATTCCCTGGTTCTACTAAGGTATTGGCGCGTCTTCTCTACGCATTCCTTGTGATTACTCTTCCAAGTTGTGCTAGCAATCCATTGGACATCGTTCCGTTCTTTGTGCAGGGGTTTGCTATCAGGGGGAATAGCATTGAGTCGGGGTGACGCACACCCTACAATCACCCGGCTTTCAGATCCACCCACCATCATTGTCAAGGAAGACACCCCGATGAACTCCTCTACAGCGATTCGTACCCAGATCCCTACGCTGCCGCTCACTGAGGGTGAAGTGTTGCAACTGGGACGTGAAATCCTAGGTACCGAAGTACGCGAGTTGGCCAATTTGATGGGCAAACTGGACACAAGTTTTAATCAAGCTGTGCGTGCGATTTATGAGCTGCGGGGTAACCTGATTGTGACGGGGATGGGCAAGGCTGGATTGGTTGGACAAAAGTTGGCGGCTACCTTTGCCTCCACCGGTACCGGAGCCCATTTTCTGCACCCGGCAGAAGCCGTTCACGGTGATCTAGGACGCATTCAGGAAGGCGACCTGGTGCTGGTGCTCTCGCAAAGTGGCGAGACCGAAGAAATCGTACGCTTGTTGCCATCCCTGGATCAACTTGGAGCAAAACGGCTATCGATCACGGCAAATTCCCAAAGTACTCTTGGCCAAAATTCCAATATCACTATCGAATTGGGCAAATTGGAAGAAGCTTGCGTGCATGGCCTGGCACCGAGCACGAGTACAACAGTCATGCTTGCACTCGGAGATGCGTTGGCGCTGGTTGTTAGCCGCTTGAAAGGATTTGAAGCAGTTGATTTTGCAAAGTTTCATCCGGGTGGCTCCTTGGGACTTCAGCTCAGTCATGTAGAAGATTACATGCGATCTCTTGACGTATGTCGTATAGCCTGTGCAGACAGGACCATTCGTCAAGTGCTGGCCACCTGCACGAAGCCTGGCCGACGTACCGGGGCAATTATGCTTACCGATGAGAAGGGTCAACTAGAGGGTCTGTTCACGGATAGCGATTTAGTTCGCCTGATCGAAAGCCGCAACGAAGAGGCTCTTGATTGTCCAGTAAGAGAGACCATGAATACCTCGCCTACGACCGTATCATTAGGCGACAAGATGCTTGGTGCGATCGATATTCTGGCTGAGAGAAAGATAAGCGAAATTCCTGTCATCGATTCCATGGGCAAACCGGCTGGTTTGATTGACGTGACGGATGTGCTTGGTTTATTGCCAGAGCCAGGTCCGCAGAAAAATATCGATAGCGGCACTTCTTCTGTTCTCCTATTTACTGCCGATGAATAGCAGGCATAACCATGACCAAGCTAGCTGATAAATGTAAAAACATCCGCTTGATCCTCACCGATGTTGATGGTGTCCTGACAGATGGACGTGTGATTATTGATAACCGGGGGATAGAATCAAAACAGTTTCATATCCGGGATGGGCAAGGCATTCGGCTCTGGCAACAAAGTGGTGGATGCTGGGGTATTGTTACAGGTCGCAGCTCTCAAGTTGTAAAACTTCGTGCTGCGGAACTCGACATTGATATCGTACGACAAGGAGTCAGCGATAAGTTGCAGGTTGTTCGATCCCTGTGCGAAGAAATGGAATACGACCTGTCCCAAGTCTGTTTCGTGGGAGATGATTTGCCCGATTGGCAAGTAATCCAAGCAGTTGGGTTAGGCGTTGCTGTGGCCGATGCGGCAGAAGAATTGCTCTCTAGTGCGGACTATGTAACCAGTCTCGATGGTGGTTCTGGGGCGATACGTGAATTGGTGGAAGTTTTACTTAAAAATACGGGGTGCTGGGATAGCGTCCTGCGCAAGTACGCGAGTTAACCTGTATTTGGTTACGTAGAAAAAGTTGTCATAAACTTCATGTTGACCCGGATCACGCACGCTGCGATTGCCTTTGCCTTGCTGGTAGTGATTTATCAGGGTTACGTACTTCTAGCGGTGCCATTTTTAGAGCCTGTGTCGGGTACACAAGACAGGGCT
>PATG01000001.1 GCA_002713555.1 Planctomycetaceae bacterium | reverse complement strand
TCAGAAATGCAGCTTATGAATGAATGGCCTAGATCGGCGGTTGGGAATTCGATTAGATGCTGTTCAATTAAAGGTTGTAGGGCACTAGCGGAGAAGGGGAAGTGAGTTCACAATAAATACTGTTATTAGGCGGGAAAAGTGCCGATTTTAGCTAGATGGGCACTATTCTCCACTTAGGTTGTGGGCGTTTAGGCAGCCTAACCCTTTGGAAAGCAGTAACATGTCGAAAACTTACATCCTTATCCCTGGCCGAACTAGTCAGCAAGGTGTAGGCATTAATGAAGGTAAGTTCGAGAAAACCTATCAAAGCGAAATTTCCGTTTTGCAAGTGGCACTCGATGACATGGAAGACCTTGGCTTGGAAGTTGACGACTTTGTTCGCGTAACGAGTGAACACGGTGAGATTGAGATTAAGGTCAAGTCTGCAAAGAAGGGCGAATTGCCAGCAGGACTGTTGTTTATTGCTTATGGTGACTATTCAAGTCGACTCATGGGTGCAGATACTCACGGTTCTGGAATGCCTACAAGCAAGGGAATTGACGTGACGATGGAAAAGATCGCAGCTCTGAGTGAGTAACACCGTCTAAGTGCCAGCCAACAGGAGAAATTAACTGGAGCCGAGGCTCCCGTCGGTCAGACAGATTCGTGCGAACTGGTGAAAACCGGTCATGTCTGAACGAGATTGTTTTCGCACGCACAGTGGAGCGTAACCAAGTGGCTACAGTTACACCTGATGCGTCGCAGCAAGAACCGGAACTAAAAATCGTCGAAGATGCCACCTGTACATTTTGTGGGTGTGTGTGCGACGATATCGAATTGACTGTGAAGGGTCATGAGATCACGCAGGCGAAGCGAGCTTGCGTACTTGGGAAAGCCTGGTTTCTAAATCACTCGGTTGATGACCGTCCTTCCTGCCTCATCAAAGGTCAACCGGCATCGGTTGAGGACGGAATTGAGCGTGCCGCTCAGATCCTCACACAATCGCGTTACCCCTTAATGTACGGCCTTAGTGACACCACTACGGAGTCTCAACGTGTGGCTGTTAGTATCGCCGATTGGGTTGGTGCCAATGTGGATACAACCACGTCGGTTTGTCACGGGCCTTCCGGGATGGCATTTCAAGGAGTCGGCGAGGTGACTTGCTCGTTAGGAGAAGTACGTAACCGTGGAGACCTGATTATTTTCTGGGGTGCTAATCCTGCAGAGAGTCACCCTCGGCATTTCACACGATACAGCCTGATGCCTAAAGGAATGTTTGTTCCCAATGGGCGTAAAGACCGGACTTGTGTTGTCATTGATGTTCGCAAAACAAAGTCCGCAAATACCGCCGATATTTTTATTCAGCTGAAACCTCGTTCAGACTTCGAGGCATTGTGGACGTTACGTGCTCTGTGTGCAGGGGTTGAATTGGAGGCCGAACAAGTTCTAGCTGATACCGGCGTGGAACTTGCCGTCTGGCAGGACTTGATGGATCGCATGAAAGGCTCGCGTTTTGGCGTTTTCTTCTTTGGAATGGGATTGACCATGACGCGTGGAAAACACGCGAATACAGAAGCGTTACTGGCTTTGACTCGTGATATGAATCAGCACACACGCTTCGTTTGCAAACCTAACCGCGGGCACGGTAATGTGACAGGGGCGGATAATGTGGTGGCTTGGCGAACCGGATATCCGTTCGGTGTGAATTTAACGCGGGGTTACCCTCGCTTTAATCCTGGCGAATATACTGCCTCGGACGTACTCGCTCGAGGCGAAGCGGATGCAGCGATTATTATTGCCAGCGATCCGATGGCAAACTTTAGTGAGCGTGCCCGGGAACATCTAAAGTCCATTCCCTATATTGCCTTCGATCCGAAAGAGACACCAACGACGAGGAATGCGGAAGTGGCATTTACGGTAGCCACCTACGGTATTAATGTCCCGGGAACGGTTTACCGGATGGATGATATTCCGATCCCCTTACGTCCAGCTTTTGATTGTCATCATCCGAGTGATTTGGAAATTCTGCAGGCCATTGAAGCTCGGGTTCAGGAAATCAGAGTGCAGGGCTTCCAGTCGACAGAGGAGAACACCAGCCTTCGTCCTGCTAGAGAATTACCGGATGGGAGCATTGCCGAGTAAGCGACGAAGCATGCCGAGTTGTCCTGCGTGCAGCATTTCGTGGTGAGCGCAGAAAATGAGGCACCCCAGTTTGTTTGGATAGGCTGCGTAGGGGTCATCGACCGGATCCTGTAATTGCTCTACCGGGTATGAAGCCAGCTCTTCCATCGACTGATTGTAGACTCGTTCGAACACATCCAATATTTCGTCGATCCCAGGATAGAACTCTGGATCTGCGTTGGGAGTGGTCCCTCGAGAGAATTTTTTGCGGAAGGAAGAAGACATTAATTCAGTGTCTTCTAACTTTCGACCACGTTGGCGGAATAACACTAAGCCATATTGAGCCATGGCGAGGTGTCCAACTTGCCANGCAACATGATTAATCTNTTCAACAGGTTGTCGAAACCAGTTGTTTTGGTCGATATTCTCCAATAGTGATTTGGTGTATTGACGAGCGGCAACGATTTGATCGATGGCCATTTGAAGGTTTGCTGAATCAGACATAAGGCTCTTTTNCCNCTCGTAATAATGACTAGGTTACTGGTACTAACCACATGACGACATCCTATTTNAAACTTGCCGGTGGATATGTTTACGATCCATTAAATGGCGTGGACGGTCAAGTACAGGATATTTGGATCCTGGACGGTAAGATCGTGGCTCCACCAGGACCTGGTGTTCGCGCCGGCCGTGTGATTGATATGGCGGGCTATGTCGTGATGCCCGGTGGCGTGGATATGCACTGTCATATTGCCGGCCCCAAGGTCAATATGGCNCGCAAAATGCGTCCNGAAGACAAACGNCAANCTACTTTTGTCGAGCGTACGCTAAATACACATAGTGGAACGATGGGNAGCGTTCCGAGCACTTACGCTATTGGGTACAAGTATATTGGACTTGGCTATACTACGGCCTTTGATGCCGCGGTCCCTCCGCTTTCGGCTCGNCATGCNCATGAAGAGCTTGAAGATACCCCTTGTATCGATAAAGGTTTCTTTGTTCTTACCGGNAATAATCACTTTGTGATGAAGTCGCTTGCTGACGAGGAACCTGGAAAACTAAAAGGTTTCTTGCCGTGGCTGCTAGGGGCAGCAAAAGGCTATGCTCCAAAGCTTGTGAATCCCGGTGGAGTGGAAGTGTGGAAACATCANCCACGTGGGAATGTTGACACTATTGATCAGACTGTCGATTACTATGACGTTACACCCCGCCAAATTATTTCAGGATTAACTCGAACGGCGAATGAAATTGGGTTGCCTCACCCAGTGCATATCCACTGTAACAATCTCGGGATGCCTGGGAACTATANCACCACTTTGAATACTATGGATGCGTTAGAGGGCCATAATGGNCATATTACTCATATCCAATTCCATAGTTATGGTGGAGGTGANGGTGAAGAAGAGACGTTTTGTAGCCGTACTCAGGNACTTGCGGACTATGTAAACTCCCATANCAANGTTACCGTCGATGTTGGNAATATCATGTTTGGAGAAACGACAAGCATGACNGGCGACGGACCATTGGGATATTACCTNCATAATGTATATGGGACAAAATGGTTTAGTGCTGATACTGAATTGGAATCCGGTTGTGGTATTGCTCCGATTAAGTATCGCAACGAAAGTCTCGTTCATGGCTTGCAATGGGCGATTGGATTGGAATGGTACCTGTTNNTNCATGATCCATGGCGTGTCGTCATGAGTACNGATTCTCCGAATGGCGCGTCATTTCTTGCCTATCCCCAGATTATTCGNTTATTGATGGACAGGACATATCGTAATGAGATATTGAAAACTGTTCATCCTGAGGTGGTGAANCGNTGTATTCTTGCTGACCTCAAGCGGGAATATACACTCAACGAGATTTGTATTATTACGAGAGCNGGGCCAGCTAAGATNCTNGGCTTGAAGAACAAAGGTCATCTCGGGCCTGGAGCCGACGCTGATATCACTGTATATCTCCCTCACGAAAANAAACAGATCATGTTTGAATTACCAAAGTACGTCTTTAAGTCTGGCGTGCTAGTGGTGGAAGACTGCGAAATTCGCGANCCGNTACAAGGCAAGACATACCACGTGNACCCAGACTATGATTTGGAAATCGAAAAGGACATATCAGACTGGTTTGANNAATACTATTCTGTAAGATTTTCAAATTATCCTATTCAGGATGGCTATTTACANGAGGCCGAAGTGGTGGAGTGTGAAACGAAGGATGATTAGTCGANTGAATTAAACTCAGCCAATACCTGTGGGTCCGGCTCCAGCCCGGCCTTCTGAAGGGCTGCTAGNTAATCACTCGGTTGATTTAGATTAGCCAGACTTGATAAATCCGGATCTGCTCCACGCAGTTCCTCGGTTGAAACCAGTACGGTTTCAACCTGTTCGAATAGAAACAAAGGTCGACGTTTTCCGGCATCCAGCAGTGAGTCAATCACTGGAAGAACGGATGTTCGATAAACGGCGGCAAGTGGATGGCGGAATCCGTCCTCTACGACTACAGCGGCATCGGCATTACCGAGGCGGCTGGCAACGGCCTGGACAAACCCGGGCTGAAGCAAAGGTACATCACAACTGGTTACATATGTGGCTGAACTCTCTGGAGCACTTTGTTTTAGAGCTGCTAGTCCCATCCGGATACCCTCTAAGGGCCCCTGGTCAGGATGTCGATCCTGTGTAAGCAATAGGTTGTCTGGCATCGCAGGTAGCTGCTGAGATGCTGCTTTGACAGCCACAATCGGTGATGTTACTTGCGACATGATACGAATCACTCGCTGCAGCATTGTCTCATTCCCGAACGGCAACAGGGCTTTGCTTTGTCCCATACGGCGGCTCCGCCCTCCGCAAAGGACAATTCCGGCTAGTGGTTGATTCGAATCAGTCATTACCATCCAATACTAAGTAAACCTATATAGAGTTTATAATCCCCCGAGCGTTGTTTTTACAGACAAGAACGATCCATGACTCTCGAACTCACCTATAACGGCGAAACAAATATCCCTGTGGAAATCGAAGGGATTAATCCGGATACGATTCAATCATTGTCTAATGCAGAGATTGAAAAGCTGCCCGTCTTCCACGGTAAAGAAAAATGTGTGGTAGGTGATTTCTTCAAGGTCAGTGGTGACGCCGCCGACCTCCATATGCAGCTAAGCGGGACATTGACCGGTGTTCATTGGATTGGAACGAAGATGGAAGCCGGTCAGATTACGATTGAAGGAGACTGTGGCCGCCATCTGGGCAGTGAAATGCGAGGTGGTTCCATTACAGTCAACGGAAATGCTGGCGATTGGATCGGTGCCGAAATGAAGGGTGGGTTGATCCATGTGCATGGCGATGGAGGCCACCAGGTAGGAGCGGCGTATCGGGGAAGTCCACGAGGGATGAATCGCGGTACCATCATTATTGATGGAAATGCCGGAAACGAAATCGGGTTAACTTTGCGACGCGGATTAATTGTTATCGGTGGAAATGCAGGAGACCTAATTGGATTCAATATGTTGGCTGGTACGATCATGATATTTGGTGAATCCGGCATCCGCCATGGAGCGGGGATGCGACGCGGTTCGATTATCTTCATGGGTGAATCTCACCCTAAATTACTTCCGAGTTTTCGCCATGCAGTTCGATATCAGCCAGAATTCATGCAGGTGTTGTTGAGAAAAATTACGGCAACAGGATTTGAGATCGCTCAGCCAATACTGGATTCGAACTTTGATCTTTATCATGGGGACATGATCGACGGCGGCCGAGGTGAAATCTTATTACGCGCCTAATCGCTTGGCGTGTAGACCAGCAACAGCTTAGGCAGGCGAAAAACCGAGCATTGTTAATTGTTGACGCAGGTCTTCGTCCTGAAGCAAGCTAAGGAATGCCTGCACCCCTGATTTCCCGAGTCGATCTATCGGAATAATGAAGTCATACTCCTCATCCGCGATGGCGATAAACTCAAGCTCAGGACTTACTACGCCTTGGATTGCAATTCCCCAGTCAGCCGATCCATTTTGAATACTGGATGCGACTGCGTGGTGACTTCGGGATTGGAATAGATACCCATTTGGTAATGTGTCGAATTCTGAAAGTAGATTGTCGATTAATATCCTCGTCCCGCTACCTTGGTTACGATTCACCATCTGAATTGAGTGATCACTCGCCGCCAGTTGGAGGATATCCTGAACGGACTTGCCGGCAAATCGGTCATCCCCTTTTCTAAAGAGGATTCCCTGAGTGCGACGATAGCCGTTGATTAGTTGAAGTGAATCATCCAGTAAGTGTTTGTTGTAGACGTCCCCGGTTGGATTGAGTAAGTGGACGCCAGCGATGTCCGCTTCACCTCGACGGGCCGCTTCAACACCACCAGTTGATCCTACGTTGATTGATTTATTGCGGCATCCAGACTGCTGTAATTCCGAAAGGATTAAGTCGAGGCCAACGCAATGGCTTCCAATGACGACCAGATCCGCTACCTGAAGTTGCCCACCCAGCAGAGTCACTTGAACGGGAGCATTCTCCTCCAGGATCTCCTGATGCCGATCAATCGTGATAAATCCATCGGCGTGACTAAAGGTGGTGACGCTACCACTGCCTTTTCCCATTGGATAGGCAGCTAGGGTTTCATCAGGGCCAGACACTAAGCCCACCAATAGGTATTCAGTGCGTCCGATTTCCGATCGTTTACGGACAGCCAGCCGTGCGTCGAGCTGCGTTTGGTCCTGTGGAGTTTTACCGGCGAGTAGACGGATGACCGGTGCCACAAATTCATGAAAGGTGAATATCGCAGACGTGGGAAAGCCCGGCAGGATGACGACAGGTTTTGCCTGAGTTACGGCCAGACAGATGGGTTTACCTGGTTTCAAAGCAACACCATGCGCGACAATGCCTGGATCGTTCAAGGCTTCGACCACTTTATACGAGATATCCCCCTCTCCTTTACTGGTACCTCCTGAGAGCAGTACCACATCACAGGATTCGATCGCTTGTTCAAGTAATTGTTCGAGCTGGCCGGCATGGTCCTGGACGATCCCAAGGTTCACCGGAGTTGCTCCCAATTCAGTCACCGCATCGGCCAGAATTCTGGCGTTGGAGTCATAGACCAGCGATGGCTGCATGGTTTGGCCGGGAGGAATAATCTCATCACCGGTTGAAATAATTCCAACCTTTGGCTGCATAAATACAGGAATCTCCGTCTCACCAATAGCAGCCAGAACACCGGTTTCTCTGCTTGTCAGTACATCCCCGCGTCGCAAAATGATTTCTCCGGCAGCAATATCGGAACCGGCAAAGGCAATTCCAAAACCTGAGTTTACGCTTTTGCGGACTAAGAGTTGATTCTTTACCAAGTCAGTATGCTCGACCATGACAATTGCATTGGCCCCACGGGGAATCATTCCTCCGGTAGCAACACTCATGGCCGTACCGGGGAGCACTTCTGAGCTTGGCACGACAGCGGTTGCAATGGTTTCTTCCAGTAGTGCCAGTGCCACTGGTTCTTCTTCCGTGACTCCATAGGTGTCTTCAGCTTTGACTGCAAACCCGTCATAATTCGAGCGGTCAAATGAAGGAACATTGTGTGACGAGCGGATGTCCTGAGCAAGGATTCTACCTAAGGCAATTTCAAGCGGGACCAATTCCGTACCGATAGCTTGTAGATTCAGCGCGTCACGAAACCGTTGTTCCGCTTCATCGCGATTAATCACTTCCAGAAATTGTCGTTGTTCGGCCATTTTATTCGTATAAGTAAACGGTAACTTCTGCGTTGCGGGCGTAACCTTCAAGATCTTCAGGAATGATTACAAATCCATCTGCCCGGGTGGTACTACTGAGGACGCTGGCACCACTGATCGATATCGGTTCGATTTGCCCATCCAGAATACTGACTCGGGCATAGTCCGTACGCCCCACAGTCGAGACAAGTTTTCGAGATAGTGGAAGCACCTGGCTACGGTGGGGCCATTGAGCAGGAAGTCCAGCGAGTTGACGGATTGCTCGACCTGCAAAGAAGTCGTATGCACACAGACAAGACACTGGATTACCAGGTAGAAGGAACACGAGTCGATGGTCAATCATCCCCATACCACTAGGGCTGCTAGGACGCATCGCGACGCCATGAATATCTAAACTGCCATGTTCAGCAACTAGACGAGGTGCGTGATCTTCCTGTCCAACACTTGAACCTCCCGAGACGATAATAATATCTGCATCATCCTGTAATGCCTCCAAAATACTCTCTGGATTGTCACTAATGATTCCCGGGTGGATAACGGTACCGCCATCTCGTTCGATGAGCGCTGCAAGCATTGGGCTATTCGCATCGCAAATGTTGTGCTCTGCAGGCTTCGAACCAGGGGGCAACAATTCATTCCCCGTGATAACCAAACGGACACGAGGTTTCTGGAGCACTGGCACTTTGCCAACTCCGATGGAACTCAAAACTCCGAGATCCTGTGCGCGTAGCCGACGAAACTGCTGGAGAACGACGGTTCCGGACTGAATGTCCTCACCGGGGAATCCAACATGCTTTTCGGGTGCAACTTCGCCTTGCACCAGGATTTGATTGTCTTCAATGACTGTTTGTTCAACTGGTAACACAGCGTCAGCGCCGAGAGGCATCGGTGCCCCTGTCATGATTCTCACAGCGTGTCCTGCCGTAACCTGCTTTGAGAAAGGGTTACCCGGAAGTGATTCACCGATGACCCTGAGGGTTAAGGGATTATAAGCTGAGGCTCCAGCTGTATCACTTCCTAATACAGCGAAGCCATCCATCATGGCTCGGGCAAAGTGTGGGACATCGATGGTACTACAAATATCCTCAGCTAACACACGACTGGCCGCCTCCTCTAATTGGATGTGCTCAATCAACGGTTCGGGAATACTGCCATCCACCCACTCGAGACTTTGCTCAACCGTCCATCGGCGCGCAAATCCCTTCATGCGTACATCAGTTGGACGAATTGTGGGGTCAGTTGCCATTCCAATCTTTGCTCTATATACCCGTTATATACTCGCGCCAGATGTCGAGTTGTTCCTGAGTCATGGTGTTCTCACGGACAAAGTCATTATCAAGTATGATATCTGTCCCTTTGATTCGAACTTTGACACTTAGACGTCCATCGTCACGATATTTAAAAAAGACCTCAGCGGCAGCGTTGTCAGGCAGTGGAGTTGGAATGCCACGAATGCGACAGGTTCCGATGGATTCACAGGCCTCTGGCGATCGACTCTCGCCTTCCACGATCTCAAGCTTGATAGATTCCTGACCTGGTCTTATGCGGAATTCACGACGGGCTGTTATCGGTAGTCCTGTATTACGAGGAATAATACGTGCTGTTCGTGGCCGCTTGGTTTCCGGATCCATTCCCACGACCCCGAGTGTATGTGAATTTACATTCTGAACTTGGAAACTAGGTGGACGTCCAGATAGTTTTTCGAGGAGCCTTCCGGCGTGTAAGGCAGCACCGTGGGCAACGGCTTCATCTGGCGATACACTGTGGTCGGGCATTAATTGGCTTTCATTTTGTAGCATTTGGCTGACAGCGGACATTCTGGTTGATCCACCGACCAGTAACACATGGCTGATATCACTCCATTCTAATCCAGCGGCTTTGACCGTTTGGCTGGTTGTGAAGCGAGTGCGTTCCAACAAATCGGCGGTCAGCTCTTCGAATTGTTGACGAGTCACTGTGATTGTTAGCGTTTGCTGCTGTAATTCAATCGTAGCCATCGCTTCTTCGAATTCCGTCAGGCTATGTTTAAGCTTCCGAGCTACCTGCCACAGTTGGCCGGTGGAATTAGGTTCGTTTCGAGGGTCCAGCCCTAATTGTTGAATACACTGGTCAGCCAAAAAATCTACGAGACGTTGATCCCAGTCCACGCCTCCTAGCTGGACATCGCCATCGGTAGCCAAAGCCCGATATTCCCGATCTTCGATCTGGACGATCGTAACATCAAAAGTACCTCCACCTAAGTCATAAACTAAAACAGTTTTGTTGACCTCTCCGTCAGCCTGTTGATGGCCATAGGCCAGTGCGGCGGCAGTGGGTTCATTGATAATATCCAGTACGTCTAGTCCGGCGAGATAGCCAGCATCCTGTGTGGCTTTCCTACGTGTTTCATCAAAGTAGGCAGGGACTGTGATTACAGCTTGCTTGAAGTCACCAATTTCCTGGGCAGTATCCCGTCGGAGTTTATTAAGGATAAATGCTAATAACGCTTCGGGAGGATACTCAAAGCCTTCAATTTGTTTGTGATAACTTCGTTTGCCTAAATCACGCTTGGTGTATTCGGCAATGCTACTATATCGAGATGCCTTAGCTGCTTCCGCTTCACGGCCGACGACCACATCCTGATCGTTGAACAGTAGGATGCTTGGAGTAGTCAAGTCCCCTTCTGAATTGGGGAGAGTCTTTGGCTTTCCGCTTTCGTCAAGGATAGCAACTGCTGAATACGTAGTGCCTAAATCAATTCCGACAGCGGATATGGTTTCATGTGTCATTTATGTATTCACTGAAGTCGAACAGATTGCGACATTCATAATCTCCGAATCTTCTTTCATTGTAGATAGAAAACCTAATTCGGCGGAGGGGAATTATCAGGAGAGGTTATCCCGCAGGACTTGGTAGATTGCACTATTATCCAGTTCCCCGAGCCCAGCGTTGATTGCAACGTCTAGCAATTTTGCGTGAATATCCGACAAGGGGAGGGATTGTTCGTTTTGTGCAGCTAATTGCCGGATGAGCCGCACGTCTTTTCGATGCTGTCTCAGCCTAGCCTGAGGAGTAAAGTCCTGTTGGATCATCTTCTCCCCTTTTGTATCCATCGCAGCGGAATAGGCTGGAGTTGCTTTGAGCACTTGTAACGCGGTGGGCAAATCCACACCTGAAGCCTCGGCCAGGGCGAGGCTCTCGGCTAAAACGGCGCGGTGCAGACCAATGGCCAGATTGACAATCAGTTTTAACCTTGCTCCGGAGCCAACCGGTCCGACATGAAAGATGACATTGGAGAGTTGTTTTAAAAGAGCTTGTTGCTGTTTAAAATGCTCCTTGTCTCCACCAACCATGAAGACCCCTTCTCCAGCTTTAACCTGACTACTTGAGCCTGCCACGGTGGCATCCATGAATTGGATCTTTTGACGGCCAAGATTTTTAGCAATCTCAACGGCATCGTCTGGCGTACCTGTCGTGGTGTCAATAACTACTGTGCCTGCGGTTGCACACTTGGCAATTTGTTCGCAGACAGAGGAAGAAACTGTCGAATCCGGGAGTGAAAGAAGAATGACTTTTGCCTGACTGACCAGTTCTTCCACCGATGAACCCGCCTGCCCACCGATATGGACGAGATAGTCTAATTGTTCCGAGCGAGAGTCAAATCCAATGACCGGATAGTCTGCTTCACGTAAGCGAAAACAAATCGAACTCCCCAACAGCCCCACGCCAATAACACCGATCGTTTGCTTTTCTTTTTTATTCATACATTGGTACTCGCTGGTTCCGAATCGGTGGAACGATTAAATGCAATTAAGAGGATTCCAAATATTGAGGCAAGGATCGAAAGGGCTGCAAAGACGTAATTGGTATTCAGGTCGGTGGCATCTTTGAGCCATCCCGCCAGAACCGCTCCTAGACTTCCGACGCCGAATCCCATAACAAAGTTTAGCCCATAACAGAGGCTGCGATGTTCACGAGGAGTGTACTTCGCTACGAGGCTGTTGTAGATCGGCTGAAACATAAAATGTACCAGTGCGAATACGGTTGCAGAGACGAGCGCCCATCCCGGAGTGAACATCGCCATGCCAATAAGAAATGGGGCATTGAGGAATGTGATGACGGTCAATTGTTTTTCAAGTCGCTTGGGATTGCCGATCTTTCCTGCGACGAATTGTCCTACGCAGCCGAATAGCATGATGCCAGCCATAAGAAATGACCGCTGTGATTTACTACTGAACTCTGTGTCCAGTCCCGCAAAAAATTGAGAGATCAGCGGGTGATCGAGAAACGATTCGTCTTTAAAAAAAGTGATAACCCCCGAGTACACCATGCCATGAACGGCTGTCAAACTAATCAGAATAATAAACGACCTCCAGTCCCTGTCCGGCTCTTCAATGGAAGACGCATCTGTTATCTCTTTCTGCGCTGTCAGTTTAGACTTGCTGTCAGCAATGGTGAGGTATTTACGCAGTAGATAAATGAGGACGGCTCCGACAGCCCCAATAACTCCCAGAACCCAGAAGAAATCCTGCCATAGCATACCTTCGGTCTGTAACACTGCAAAAATCAACGGAGCGAGAGCGATACCAGCTGAGCCAAAGACTCCGTGGATCCCTAGAGCCATCGGTCGTTGTTCGGGGGTAGTTTTCAGGGAAATCAGCGCAAGGCCGGCAGGATGGTAGATACTGGCGAACAGGCCCAGAACAAAGAACATACCAAACAGAGAATTGAGCGCTGGTGTACTTGAGATGAAAAAACAGAGTGCTGCACATCCAGCCAAGTAGAGCACCAGCATTGGTGGTGCACCGAAGCGATCTACTAGGAAGCCAACCAACAAAGCTCCCAGTCCCCAGGGCCAGCGAAATGCACTACTTAAGGACCCGATGATCGTATCGCTGGTATCGTAGTGCGATTTGAGGTCATCTTGTACGGCAGGTAGAGCCAATTCGAAAACGTGCACGAGCGCGTGCAAGCAGGAAATGAGGCAGATGATCCAAAATAGTTGGCGTTTGGTCATCGTTTAATTAGTAACTTCCCCAAATCGTTTGAGAACAGTCAGAGCCGCACCACTGTCAATAGAATGCTGAACGGCAGCCGTGCACTCAGCCAGAGACCAATCGGGTTTAGCTAGGGAGACTGCCGCTGCTGCATTAATAACTACGATGTCCCGGCCTGGCCCAGTTTCTCCAGCTAGGATTGCCTGGATGCGAGCGGCACTCTCTGCTGGATTGTCAGCATCCATTCCACTTAACTCGGATGATTCGAGGCCGAATTGAGAAGGTTGCCATTGAGTTTCAGCGGT
>PATG01000005.1 GCA_002713555.1 Planctomycetaceae bacterium | reverse complement strand
GCTTAGCTAGGTAGAGCGACGGGCTCTTAACCCGTAGGCCAGGGGTTCGAACCCCCTAGCGCCCGCCAACATTGTACTCAGAATTCATGATGCCTATCGGAGGCATTGAAATGCTGAGGCTCCTTCGATTGCTTCGGAGGCCAGCTATGCAGAAGGACATCTTCATTGGAGACGTGCAATCTGGTGACCATGATGGTCAGAATGTTGAGTTGAAAGGGTGGATTAACAGAACTCGGGGCTCAAACAAAATCCGTTTCATTGTCCTACGTGATAGCACGGGTAGGATTCAGTGTGTTGCGAAGCGAGAAACCATCGGTGATGATACCTTTGAGGCCCTCAAATCTGCACTGATTGAAACCAGTGTGATTCTTCGTGGTAAAGTCAACGTTGATCAGAGAAGTGAAGGTGGGCACGAGTTAGTGATTGATTCAGCAGAAATCATCGGACCCGTAAACCCGGAACACCCGTTCCCAATTACCGAAAGTGCGATGGCGAATGCAGACGGAGGAGAAACCGAATTTCTGCTGGATAATCGTCATCTATACTTGCGGACTTCTCGCATGACACACATGCTCAAGATTCGTTCGTCAGTCTTTGGTGCGATCCACGGATATTTCCGAGACCGAGATTTCACCGAGTACCAAGCCCCAAACTTCGTTGCCGGTGCCGTTGAAGGAGGTTCGACACTATTCGAAGTGCCTTACTTTGGCCGAAAGGCGTACCTCACACAATCTTGGCAACTGTATGCAGAAGCTGCGATGCCTGCATTGGAGAGGTTGTATACCATCGCACCTTCCTTCCGAGCAGAAAAAAGTAGAACTCGGCGCCATCTGACTGAGTTCTGGCATGCTGAGATGGAAATCGCCTGGGCAGGAAACAATGATGTAATGGTGCATGGAGAAGGTGTGGTCCGACAGATTGCTCGCACACTTCTGGATGAGCGTGAAGAGGAACTCTCTGCACTTGGTCGCGATCTTGAACTTGTGGCTCGTTATGCTGACAATCCATATCCGCGTATGCGCTATGATGAGGCGGTCGAAACCCTCCAAGGTATGGGTGTAGATATCGAATGGGGACAAGATTTAGATTATTCAAAGGAAAAGGTTCTGACCCAAGACTTCGATGTTCCACATTTCCTGACCCATTACCCAAGAATTGCCAAACCATTCTATCATCGACCCGATCCAGATGACCCGAAATACGTTCTTTGCCACGATTTGCTGGCACCTGAAGGATATGGAGAAATTATTGGAGGTGGTGAACGAACATGGTCAGAGCAAGAAATTCTCGAACGAATTGATGAGGAAGGCACACCGAGAGAACCGTATGAATTCTACATCGATGTCCGAAGATATGGAGGCGTCCCACATGGTGGGTTCGGACTCGGTGTCGATCGAGTTTGCAGTTGGTTGTCTGGAGCAGATCATATCCGAGAAGTCATTCCATTCCCACGTGATAGTCGCCGGGTCACTCCTTGAGGGAGTCTAATGTGGGTGACAATCGCCATCATCTCTCTGATTGGACTTCTACTCCTGTTGGTTTGGCAACGCTGGAAGGTATCCTCAGAATGGATTCAAATGGAGAGACAACTGAGCGAGGAACAGTATGAGATTTGGAAACAGCAAAAATACAGAGAAGCGGAAAATTGGTCTGCTAGATGGAAAGGTGTAGAATCGGTTTTCTTAATCATCCTAAGTCTGATAATGTTCGGTCTTTGGTTTCTCATTCCTTAATCGCAATCCGGTTGGGCACTCGATTCACTTGTTTGCCTAGCACATATAGAATCAAACTGGCAGTAAGCGAGAATACACCCACCAGTGTCGCTGCAAATGCAGCTAATGCAACCCCCAAAGACACACCATCATGCGGCCCTTGAAAACTGATCAACTCATTGGCCATTTCAAACCCGACCCAAAAGAACACGATACCAGGTACGCCAAACCAAATCAGCGGATGGCGGCTTTCAAGCATCCAGTAAAAGAATTGAGCGAAACGACTCGCACTTGCCAGGGATTCTCTCGGAGCCGGGCCTGGAGGCAAATCAAGTTCGACAACTCTGAGGTTGACATTTTTTGGCAAATTGACTGGCGCATCATCGATACTTTGCTCGGCCACTGCAAGCAAACCAGATTTGGAGCAATAGGCAAATTGGATGTCTGCTTCTGAATAGGTGTAAGTGTCTTTTTCGATGGGCAAACCTTTGCCGTCGTCGACTGTTTTGCGGTTTTTTGTTCTATGCTTGAACGCTATGAATACATCATGCCCTTGCCGAGATAAACCCACGGTGCGAGCCATGTCGGATAATTTCCAATCACTATCCAACCCGATGACGACCGTGCGTTCCGATTCAAGTGTTGATTCAACCAAACATTTTGCAATAGAAGGAGCATCTGTCGACCCCGAATAGTGAATCACTTCACCGCCTGATTCTTGAGCCAAGCGGGTAGTCTCCTCTCCGCCATCGAGATTGATGACAGTGACCCGATCAGCAAAATCTCTTGCTCGAACCACGGCTGAGGCAATCCTCAGGGCTTGGTCCCGAGCCACGAATACAATCCGCATTGCTCATCGTTTGTGCATTGTGCCGATGAATGATTCGGTTAGGCGTGGCTTCAAAGACCGGATTGCAAAGCAGGATTTTATGCGCGTCGTTGTTGTAATGCCTGCGCGCAACGAAGTTGAGTTGATTTCATCGAGTATTGCCTCGATTCCAGCATCTGTGGATTGGATTTTCGTCGTGAACGATGGCTCTACCGACAATACTGCAGAAGTTGCAGCAGCGACGCTAGGCGAACGAGGGGAGGTAATCTCAACCAAAGGTTTGGGCGTAGGAGGAGCCATTGCGATTGGAAGTGAGTACGCACTTTCAAAGTTCAATGAAGATTGTATTGTGGTCATTATGGCTGGAGACGGACAGATGGATGGCAGTGATTTATCGACGGTCATTGAGCCGATTCTGAAAGGGCGTGCAGACCATGTCAAGGGCAATCGCTGGTTGCATTCAGATGGCCCCAAGGGAATGCCACTGATTCGACGTTTTGGTACATGGTGGTTGTCACGACTAACGACACTCGCGTCCGGAATACGCGTCAGAGATTCACAATGCGGTTATACTGCGACTTCAGGAAAGATGATTGCCGACTGGGATTGGTCCAATAATTGGCAAGGTTATGGGTATCCGAACTGGTGGTTAATGGAAGCGGGTCGACGTGGATTTAGAGTTGAAGAAGTTCCAGTCAAATCGATTTATGGGAAAGAAAGTTCAGGCATTCAACTCCCAAAGTTCCTTTTTACTGTCAGTTGTATGCTGTGGCTGGGTATTTGGAAGCGAGGAATTGATTGGTACATCCTGAGTTCAAGTACAAATCTTGGATTGAAGACCCTAGCATGTTCTCTTTGGCTTGGAGGGTGGTTCACGCTTTTTTATTCAATTCAACAACCTTTGGCGATATTGGTGTCTTTAATTTCTTTTTTTATGCTCGCCATGATTGACAGAAAAGAATCAAATCGTAGGCGTGGCACCATTACTCCATGAGTGATGAACCCGATGCTAGATCTCTTTGGAAATGGATGCTGGGTTCGGCATTCTTGGCGAGTATGTGTTGTCTACCAAGTGTCGTCTTAGTCATGTTTGGTTTAGCAAGTGTGAGTACAGCAGCCGCATTATCCGACCAGTTGTACTGGGGATGGTTTAGGCCAATCATGCTCTTTGTCGCATTCATTTTTGTGATGATAGGTTTGGTAATCCATTTCAGAAAAAGAGGGATTTGCACAATTGATGAGGCCAAGAGAGAAAAGCGAAAAGTCGTGAATACAACTTTGGCTGTTTTGATTTTCAGTTACATTGCATATTTGCTGCTGAATTATGTCATCTTGACGGAAATCGGATTATTATTTGATTTACCGTGGGAATCGAGTAGAGAGAAATACATGTTTTGGAAGTGAGTGCATGCGGCCATTTCATCTTGCATTTCCTGTTCTCAATCTGGAAGAAGTTGTTGATTTCTACACGACTGTTCTCGGTTGTGAAACTGGACGGCGAAAAGAGGAATCTTGTGTATTGAATCTATTTGGGCACCAAATTGTCGCCCATGTCGTCCCAAAAATGCCTGATGTCACCACCAACCCTGTTGACGGGAAGAGTGTTCCAGCAATGCACTTTGGTGTCGTTTTGACCATGGAGCAGTGGCATGAGCTTAAACAGCGACTTGTATTGAAGGGGGTCGAATTTATCATCGGACCCTATGAGAGATATCAAGGACTCCCAGGGGCACAAGCGACAATGTTTCTCAAAGATCCAAGTGGGAACCACATAGAATTCAAGGCATTCGGTGAAGATAAAGCAATCTTTGACAAAAAATGGTGAAACCATGCCGGAAATTATGCAAATTGATTCCGCGAGTCCGTTTGAAATACATCATATATTGACCAATTTTAATGCATCACCGAATGTGTTGATCGAGGCTGAATTGTTTCTGCCTCAAGGTGAAGGGCCGTTCGGTTGTATTGTCGCCCTTCATGGAAGTAAAGGGTGGATGAGACATCACCAAGAACACATCAATGGTTGGCTTGATGCGGGACTCGCGGTGTGCAAAGTGAACTCATTCACATCAAGGAAAATTGAATCAACTGTAGATGACCAACTCTCAGTTACACATGCCATGATGTTGGTTGACGCATTTCGTGCGCGCACTAGGCTGGTTCAAGATCCACGAATTGACAAGGTTGGTATTGCAGGATGGAGTTTAGGGGGAACTGTTGCACTATACGCCGCATGGGTACCAATTATCAAAATCCTAGGTACGCCATTCGATGCGCATGTGTCATTCTATCCTGCTGCACACATCCGCCCCGATATTCAGGAATGGTCTAAATCTCCGATTTTGATTTTACACGGAGACGCAGATGATTGGACNCCGATGCATTTGGTTGAATCACTCCTACCTCAACTTCCGAATGNAACATTGCAAGTGTACCATGGTGCACACCATTCCTTCGACGGGCACAAGGAATTAACTTGGCTTCCAAATGCTGTTCGCTTGCGTAAGCGGACTGCTCGAATAGACAAAAATGGAAATATGTCTGGAAATTTATTTTTTGGGATTCGATGGCCACTTAACGAACGCTGGCAACGAAAATGGGTGATTCGGATTTTACGAAACAGAGGGGCGCATGTCGAAGGTAACCCGATAGCGCGTGCTGATTCTCTAGAGCGCGCCAAAAAATTTGTCACCAAAACAATCGGACAATAAGTGGACCCGCTCAGATTTGAACTGAGGTCTGATGCTCCCAAAGCATCGAGCATAGCCAAGCTAACCCACGGGTCCAGTGAAGGTGCCGCGTCGCTCAACAAACATGAACGTTCTCATACACGTTTCCAACAATTCGGCCCAATATTCATCAATTCACCTTCTGCACTCGCGCGCTCAGCAAACCCTTCTGCATCGATGTTCACACCGGCAAAAACCAGTGCCTTGTCCAGAGATTCAAGTGTGATGAGCCCCGATTCATCNTCTGCCAACGCTAAGATTGTCGAACCATCGACAGGAGTATCTCGGCTTGAATCAAATAACTGCGGTTGCTGATGCATCCATGTCGATAACTGATCGCGAATTTCGGCGGGAACATTTGCCAAAGAGACTGCTTTGCTGGCTTCCTTGGCATTCAGATGTCTAGACAGGATCTTTGCATCTGCATGGTTGCAATGTGGACAGGCAATACTCTTGCTCGAACTTTGACGACCAAAAGCTCGTTCGCAGGATTCGCATTTGAGTACCAGCCAAACAGAGTCCATACATGGACCAAGAAGAGGAGGTTGTTGAAGACTGCGCTAAAACCCAAAATCACTCTGCCCGCTACCAGACAGGCCACTGGGTCCACCGAGGCTGCCACCAATACTTGACACACCTAAATTTCGAGAACGGGTCGGACCACTTGAACCACCTATGTTGAGACTATTTGGTAGAATCAATGCAGCGAGGACGACGCCATGGAATCCCTCTTGAGCCTCGATTTCATCGACTGCACATTCAAACAACGCCTCCCCACTCTCAGATTTTCGCAACTCCAAGTCACGATTTCCCAATTTGCGTTGCAGGTTCCGACGTAGTTCAGTTTCGCACTCTTCCATCGAACCCTGATGAGACATGGTTGAGACAATTGCACACTCATCCCCTTCAGGTGTGACACAAAGCGCCCAAGCCACTCCTGCTGAGGCAATACCAGACGAATATACCGTCGCTTTCGATAGATGGCATTCGACTAAAGTTCCCATCGGTAAATCTTGCGGGGTCCCTGGTTCAAATCCCATTGGCAACATGGCTCCTTCGCCACGAATAAGNCTCGCATCACCTAAACNCAACTCGACCAATCCTTGGTCGAGCGCATGTTCTTCGTTTTCGCCGAATGGGGCGACTGCGGTCATCAGCCAACCTGAGACTGCACTACTCGTTCTAGGTGACGATTTTCTCTGATTGCGCGGCCCGGATGGGTTGCCAATAGTGAAATCCATGATGCGCCGATGAGCGGTCAGTTCATCAAAGGCTGGGTAGACCGGGTTGCATGGTCGATANCCGCCCAAAGGTATTGTCACTCGCCTTTGCGATGCTCGCAACTGCATCGATTTTGTTGATTTTAAACGAGGGGGCTGTGAGTGCGAATGCGTGGGCACTGCTTGCGCTTTCGGGAGTTTTTGCTGCGGCCGCAGTAATGGTGTTTTTCCAAACGAATGAGGCCTCGAGAGTAGAAGGAAACAAACTTGTTAGCATTGAAAAATCGACGGAAACGGAATCACAAAGGCTGCCTGATCCTGCTGAATCTGGATTCGATGTTCCAGTCCTTTAGAACAGACGTAATGTCTCTAGGTTCTTTGGAGCATGGGTTCGAATCCGATAAGTGCTAGCGAGATCTTTTCGGAATTCGGCACAGGTAGAGGCGTCACCATGATGGCAAATAATGGTACGTGGTTTTGGGTTCATCGCTTTCACGTAATCCATCAATTGTCGTCGATCGCTGTGTCCACTGAAACCATCGATTGTAATTACATCACATCCAATCGTNACCATGTGGGTTTGGCCCTGGTCATTGATGGGGACTTCTGCAAATCCTTTCTGTAGACGCCGCCCCAGGGTCCCATCCGCTTGGTAACCCACGAAGCATAGGGTGTTGTTCGGTTCGGGCGCCCAGTTTTTGAAATATTCAACAATGGGTCCGCCCGTCATCATTCCTGAGGTTGCTAGTACAATACATGGGCTTGGATCGAGCAAAATACTCTCACGTTGCTCACGTCCGTTGACTTTACGGAACCAGGTTGAATTGAATGGGTTCTCTTCACCTCCTTTGAGGACCTTCTTACGCAAATCCCGNTTCAGTGCATCAGGATGGCTCGCGTGGATGGCAGTCGCTTCCGTAATCATTCCATCAAGCCACACTGTCACTGGTTCACAGGTTCCTGACTTGAACAATTGATCTATGGCAATCATCACTTCTTGTGAACGCCCAACTGCGAATACTGGGCAGAAAATTTTGCCCTTTCTTGATAAGGCACGTTGAATTAAATCTTGCAATTCTTGTGTAGCCTCCTGTCGGGTGGGCTGGAAATCCTTGGCACCTCCGTATGTGGATTCCATGATGAGGGTCTCAACGCGAGGAAATCGAATAGCAGCGGCATCGTAAAGCCATGATTTTTCATANTTGATATCTCCACTGAATACGATATTGTGTTTACCCTCGCCGATATGCATGTGTAGGGAGGAAGACCCCAATATGTGCCCTGCATTGTACATTGTCAATTTGATGTCAGGGGCGATATCGATGGTTTTGCCCCACTCGACATCTACAATGTGTTTAATCATCTCCTGTACATCTGCAAGGCTGTATGGAGGAGGGTTTCCTTCTGCAGAGGCGACCTTGATGTAATCGCTTTGAAGCAAAACCATCAGATCTCGAGTGGGCGGTGTACAATAGACCGGCCCTCTATATCCNTACTTGTACATGACAGGAAGTTGTCCAATATGATCGATATGTGCGTGGGTGATTACGATTGCATCGAGATTCTCAAAAGGCATCAACTCAGGGGCATTGAAGTACGGAGCTATTTCACTCAAGTTATTGGTTGGTTTGGCCCCAACATCAACGACAACCTTNGATTCGTTGGTGGTCACCAAATGCATAGCACGCCCAACTTCTCGGTAAGAGCCCAAGGCTGTCAGACGGCACCAAGGTTCACCTGAACGTTGTGGTCTGTAAATTCGGGTGCCAAACTTGCGCAACAGAGCTTTTCGGTCTTCGGCGTTTTCCTGACGGTATTTGCGGATATTATGCATCGTACGACTTTCAACTGCAGCAAATCGCTCTGTGCGCACAATCCAACCGATTTCATCCCGAATCGCACGTACTGTGGCGCCTTTGGGACCCACCGCAACCCCAGGGTCATCGCAAACAATAGTACATTCGCTAATCGCACCGTCGAAATAGACTCGTTTCAAACCAGCTTCTTCAGGCAGCATCTCGATGATTTTTTTCTCGGCNTTTTCTGCCTCCANCATAATTGATGTTGAAGGTCGTATCTCAATTCGACGCTTAATGGTCTTGGCGATTTTGCTCGCTAAACTATCTGCTCCAGAAAATGCCTCTGGATTGTTGGTTACTATCGCGATGCTGGCTGCTTCCAAATCCACATCATAATCAATACCAGATGGAACCATACTCTCAATTTTCTTTTTCACTTGTTGGAATGNNAGNCGCATGNCTNNNCCTCCTNNNGGCCCGGNACACACTGCATCACNATCCCANCNANTGGNCGGGTGCGANGACGGCGCGTGCGCCGGGANTTGGATTAGCACTGCTTGANGCAGTGCNNCNANTTCNGNNTCNTCNAGTTGNCGGNAACCNGNNTTNTGTGTNATNACNGCNANNTCCATGCCATTNCCNCTGGCNGCNTCNCGNTGNGCNCTNGCGAGNAGNGCNTTNGCGGCNACCTTNAGNGCTTCTTTCTCNGTCATNCCNGNNTTGNATTGNTCTTCNANNACACCATACATGTANGGTGAACCCGAGCCTGTAGCACAGTATTCATCGGGAATTGAACCACCAGCTGAATCGATGGAATACACACTGCCGCCAGTGTCATCAACACCTGCAATGAGCAATTGGACCCAGTGAGGTCGCCCGACGAGAATATTGGCAGTCATCGTAGCTGCACCCTTGACAGTCATTTGCTGACCACGCTTCAATTCAAACAAACTCATCTCAGCGGCGAGTGTACGAGATAGAGACTGTGCATGACCCACCAGGCCAGCAGTCGTTAGTGCGAGGTTGTCAGCGATCCGGAACAACTTCTTGACACTCTTATTGGCGACAAAATGTCCCATTGTTGCTCGGTGATCGGCACCGACGACAACGCCACCATCAAAACAAATCCCTACCGTACTTGTGCCAGTCTTTACTGCTGCCATTTCTGCGTCCATTCAAATTCCTCCAAGAGTTGCGCAATGCGCACGGGGATAAACTGTCCAGAAGAGGGGGGCTTTTGAATCCCTCGATTGAACAACCCTGTACTCACCTCGGACCCCCTGGGTTCGCGACGGTTCTTGAACCTATGAAGTCGAATGGGTCCGAGGATTGAAGAATTGTCAGTGTTTTCGAGTGCCATGGAGGAAGGGGACGCCCCTCGATGGATGGACATGCCGTCCATCGCTGAATCGCAACCCGAACCTCTTGAACCAGCCCAGCAGTACCACGATTTGGGTGATTTATACCCTGATGCACCTGTCCCTTTGATTCGAGGGGAAGCAATCATTCACCGGGCGATTTTACATGATTCCAATGGAATTGAGCAGTTGTTTGACTGGGTTGCGGATGGAGATATCGCTATCGTCGAACTAAGACGATTAATCCAACGCGAAATTGAATTTGCCAATTGTATCGCTAGGTTGCAAGAACTAATCGAGGGTGACTTAGGAGGATCACTCGTCCAAGTAGGTGATGACAGACTAATTTTACTTCCAGCCGGCTTCGCAGCTGTAAAAGGTGTTGAAAACGAAACCTTCGCACCGGACGCATAGGTTCAAACCTGACGAAAAGGAGAGAGTATTGTGGAGAGTACAATCGATGTTTCCTGCGTTATATGCGGATATGATGGAGGAATCTCTATGCTTGCACATACAGAAGAAATTGCATACTTTGGCGAGCACACCCAGGTTACATTGACTTGCCCCGCGTGTGGATGGCGTCAAACTGATTTCATCCCCGCCGAAGCTAGAGAGGGGTCTTGTCAGACCTACCATATCGGTTCTAGTGATGATTTACAAATACGAATAATTCGCGGTTCTGCTTGCACGGTTCGACTGGTTGAACTGGATCTTGAAGTGCGCCCAGGTTCTCACTCAACTGGATATGTATCCAATATTGAGGGAGTTCTGAATCGTTTCCAAGAAATAATTGACATGGTGAGTAGACAAGCCGCAACCGAAGACAATCAGGACGCAATCGCTGAACTGACCATACTCACTGAAGCGATGTTGGAGATTCGTGAGGGTAGACGCACAGCGACACTAGAATTTCTCGACCCACATGGCCATTCAATGATACTGGCCGAAAATGTTGAATCGAGGGCACTCACGATGCAAGAAATTGATGATTTACCAGTTGGACCTGCTGCAGGAATGATGGAAGCCGGCGCGGCACAATCTAGAGCCGGGCCCGTCACCGAAGAATAGTGAGGCAGGGTGATGAAATCAGCTACAGATGTCTTTTCTGAATGGTCTCAAATCGGCAAAGATGAAGGAATGGAAACCGGACATTCTCCGGCGGTCAGAGAAATTCTAGATGCGGCACTTTTGGAATTAAGTGGTCGTCATTTCAAAGCCATCGATGCGGGGTGTGGAAATGGTTGGGTGGTCCGATTATTGAACAATATACCAAGTTGTGATGAAGCCATAGGTGTCGATGGGGCTGATTCAATGATTGAGCGGGCTCAAACAATAGACCCTCAAGGCAAGTATATACTGGCAGATTTATCCACCTGGAATCCAGAATCACCAATCGAGTTGGTCCATTCAATGGAAGTTCTGTATTATCTTGAAGACATTCCCAAATTCTTGAAACGCGTGCATCAGCATTGGCTTCTCGCAGATGGTGTTTTTGCATTTGGGATTGACCATTATCTCGAAAATGAAGACTGTCATGGGTGGTCAGAGAAAGTCGGTGTTCGCATGGCGATGTACAGTGAGATTGAGTGGAGAAAAATGGTAGAGGGTGCTGGTTTCAAGATCTTACGAATGTTTAGGGCCGCACGAACGGCGGAATGGGCAGGAACCCTATCGTTTATCTTGGCGAAGAATCACTAGACTAGGATTTTTGACATCCCACCATCCAAATGTAAAACCTGTCCGGTTAAGTTGTCGGGTGCACCAGTTAGTAACCAGTGAATCGATTGAGCAATTTCCTGCTTCTGATTCAAACGCCGAAGAGGAATTTTTCCTTCAGCCGCACCTCTCATTGTATCGTTTGCAAGAATTTTTGCTGCCATTTTTGTTTCCGTTAGACCCGGTGCAACAGCATTGATTCTGAGTCCCCTCTGGGCATAAGTTGCAGCAGCAGATCGAACCATCGATTCAAGACCACCTTTCGCAGCAGAAATCGCCTCATGATTTACCAATCCCAACGAACCAGCCACACTTGAGCAGAATACCATCCGACCTCCACCATTACGAAGCATCGCCTTGCCTCCAATCGATAAGGCCAAAAACGCAGACGTAAGATTTGTCGATATCACCTCTTCAAATCCTTCTTTCTTCATCGCATGAGGTGGACGAATAGCAATCGAGCCGACACAATGTACGATTCCGTCAATCGCACCTTTCTGGAGTGATTGATTAACGGCCTTTTGAACATCGATTTCTTCAGTTGCATCTCCAATCACGATATGAACATCAGTTGTATCATACAGTGTGCCGCCATCTTTACGAACGAGGAGGGTAATATTCACGTTTTGTTCGATTAAAGAATTGATTAGAACACCTGCAACGTCACTATATCCTCCAATGATTAGAACATTTTCAACCATGAGGTGAGGTTTCACTCCATGTTAATGAAGAGATGTTTCGGGCTTACTCAGCGGAGTTGCTCTCCAAAGTAGCTTCAATGATTTGAACTTCATGCGACGAATACATTTTGTTTCGAACAATCACAGCAATGCCAAACAAAATGACATTTAGAATAATGATGATGAAGATAAAATCGATATGGAGCCCGGAATCAGAATGGGCTGATGACTCCTGTTCCCACATCGGAATTTGGCTTTGATCATAGACTGGACGGATGTAAATTAGATTGCCAGCGTTACTGGAATCATAATCTGAACTTGGNACGGCGGGGTCCAAGTCTGTGTAGCCATCTAGACGTTGCTCAAATTCGACATATACTGGCTCGGAAATATCTAATTTCAGTAAAACATCGACTGTGTATGGTACTCGAGGTTCCATGAATTCTGAACCACTCAGGGCTTCGGTGAACAATGAAATCGCAGTCCCAGTCACGTCAAACTCACACCATTTACCCCAGTGCTCCTCATCCACATCCAAAATGATGTGCAAGGTATCACCTGTTCTTGTTCCTTGTCCTGCTGCATCATCGTTGCCATCTTCACCAAGATCGATATTGGGGCGAATCTGTGCAATCTGTGCATTGTCACTGTTCCACTCCAAAGAAGTGAAGGCGACTTGCATTTCAGTAGTCCCATTTGGAATCCAAACATAGTGACGATCATCAGTTGCATACGTCCCAAATGTGCTTGTAGGACCGTTGTTGAAATGGCTCCATTCACCTTTCCAAGCGTGACGAAGCTGATCAGTTTCAAGTGGAATTTCGTAAACACCAATCATGTCCATGTAGTACGCATTTGCATCCCATACAGTAACTTCTGGATGGTCGACAAATCCATCACCATCTGAATCGCGAAGCAACTGTAGTGTTCGTGCTAATGCTACGGCATGGTCAACATGGACTAAACCATGTCCAACCCGCCAATCATGGCACAAGTTGGTTTGTTCGGATATGTAGCATTGCTCAGGGATGTCATTGCAACTATCTTCGTCATTGCCTGCCTCACACTGATTCTTCAACAAATCATATTGTGCAGTTAACTCAAGAATTAATTCCACTTCGTGTACACGCGTTTCATTGGCTGTGAACCACTCAGCATTTTGGAAACCTTGTGCAGAATCACCCGTGACCATGGATGTACCCTCATCATGGTCCTCGTACTGGTACCATGCTGTCCCCAGTGAAGGTGCGACATCGATTAGAACTGTTGCGATTCCACCGATATGAGGTGTAGCCATACTGGTGCCGCTAATTGCCATGTAATACAAATCACCCTGGGTTCTTGTTGATGCGTCAATGGCGGTTGCTCTAGGTGCAGTGGCCCAAATATCTCGGCCTGGTGCACCTATGTCAGGCCAGGTGTGCTGTTGGTTTATCCATCCACGTGAAGAGAACGATGTAATTGCCCCTCCATCGTGTGTCAAAGCGGCAACGGAAATTGCAGAGGGGGTATTTGCATACACGTTTGTACGCAAGTCATCATCACTCTCTGCACCACTTCCACCCGAATTTGATGCTGCAAAGATGACAGCGACCCCATTGTCATAGGTTAGACGATTCGTCAACTGCGCAATCACATTCGACGGATTGTAATCCCCATTTGTCCCCCAAGAATTAGAAACAACGCGGATGTTGAAATCATTCAGCCCAGGTCGTGAATTTTCAAAAGTCCATTCTAACCCTTGTTCAGCGGCAAAGATACTGGCGCCATCACCGGTCCCCAATGCGACAATCTGTGCGCCCTTTGCTGTACCCAATCTGCGTCCAGCACTGGCATCACCATTCCCAGCAATGGTCCCGCCAACATGTGTGCCGTGCCCAGAAGACGTGTCCGAGTTGCAATTCGGAGCATCGACCCATGCAACACCTGACCACTTNGCCGACCAAATCAATTTCTCACCTGTCCACGGCTCTCCGCAATCAAAATCGGGATGCTCCCCATCAATACCCGTATCGAGATCAACAGCAGTCGTGCCATCTCCATCCCATTCAGCGAATGCCAAGTTATCGAAAATAACTCGACCATCGCGATCAATCAGTGCTCGATGCCATGAGAGTGAAGAGTTCACGACATGTACAGTTTCGTGCATCATGGCATTAGGATTGGTTGGATCCCCTGGTAAATAGAAATGCTCAAGTAAACGATTTCGTTCAATGAAGAAGACGTCCTGCATCATCGATAGATGACGGATTTGGTCAGGATTACCCTCATACAACCCACCGTGAAGAACTGTCATTTCACCAAGGGTTTCCAATCCAATTCGCGCGATTTGTTGTCGCTTGTCATCATCCAAAGGCGTGGTGAATTGAGCGATGACCTCAAGCGTATCTTCGGTCAATAAGTGATCAACCAAATCTGCATCCATGACAGAAACGTCCCCCATGGGGTTTAGATCATGTGTGAGACCCGCAGTAGACGTCGATGACACGAAAATTGTCAGGATAAAGATGGCCAGCAAACTGCGCCGCATGGCATTGCCAAACTATCCTGAATTTAGAGCGTTCGCAAGATTGAGCACCATTAGAAAAATCAGTTTGGATTCGATAAATCCCCAACATCTGCATACAAACTAGGGCCACTGGTCATGAAACACATTACGCCTCGACGGCTTCGAGAATCCTCAGGTTGCGGATTATCTTTGACCGCACAGTCGCCAAAACATCCATCTGTGAAAGCCATGTAAACCCGGCCCTCTCTGTCAATATGTAAATCGTTGAAGTCAAGCAAATTACGATTTGAGCCCCCGATATCACGGCAATCTCCACTGTTTAGGCAAATGCTCCCAACCTGTACTGGATCATCTGTAACTCGGATGGTATGGAATACTGGATTCTCATCTAAAGCATTCAGACTGTATGTGACATACAGGTGATATGATACATTTGAATTTGCATAGTGAGCATTTCCATCCCATGGGCTTCCATCTAAGTTAGATTGACCCAACTCACTTGTATTCTCACTGCCAAGGTACATGACTGCAATTCGACCCGGATCTCCTGCGTCAATTTGCGGGAAGGCGTAGGAAACAACTTCAATCGGACTGATTCGGATGCTATCTTGTTCCCAAGTTTCTCCTGAATCTGTGCTTCTGGACATGAAGATGCCTTCGCCATGATATGCACCCTCACCATCTGTTCCACCAGGTCCTGTCCATACATGATAAGCATTCGAATCTGTATCGGCAGCAACTTCGGAATTCTTGCGGGGATAAGGTGTGCCGATATCCTCGCCCATGGTTCTCTCGAACCAACTTAAACCGTTATCTTTGGAGACGATNACCGTGGGNGTTTCAACGCGAGGTGTGACATATACGGTCCCATCAGGGGCTGTTGAAATGGCTCCATGGAGGCCTCCATTNGTCGTGGCAAGACCGAAAATTTGGCCGCCTAATTCGAAGGTCGCCCCTCCATCAAGACTGGTGAAACAAAATATCCCTGCGAGTTTGTTGTAGCAATAATAGACTGCAGTTTCGTAAATTGTGCTACCCGTTATTTGNCCTAGTGCCCCGTAACCACTGCTGGTCCAAGGACCTGTAGCGAGTTTGATGTGATCATTGATGGGAGTTGTTCCTGAATCGTGTGGGTTACCTAGCCACGTTTCACCATCGTCATCGCTCCAACAAATCCAAGAGGTCTCTAGCCCAATCATTTGCACACCGAAAACTCGGTCTGTGATTGGATCGACCCAGCCATACGGGTCACTCGTGGTCGGCGAACATTCTGGACCTTGAACTTCTTCCCAGGTTTGACCATAATCACATGAACGCATGACTTTTTCAAGAGCGATGAAGAATATGCATCCACTTGAAGTGACACCAATACTAGGCTCAGGGCCATCTTCGCCAACGTCACTGAAATTGAATTCGAAAGGCAACAATGGGACATCAACGGGTAACCCATCTGGACCTGTCACGAACGTGCGAAAATCCAGGACAAATTCTTCCTCAACAGAGACCATGTCCTCTTTCCCAAAACAACCGCTCAAAACGGCAGTAAACATGAGGAAGCACATCAACAGTGCACGCTCGCGCATGGACGCGCGAACGTGCTTCCCCGAATAGCATTATTGACGNTCGATATCAATTNTCANCNGTGTATTCTGTNACTCGAATNCCCATNCCTCCNCGCTTTGAAGGGCGTTGCATGATTTTGTCNAANTTCTTNTGAAACTCNGCTTCCAAATCAACTTCCATNGCCAAAGCATTGCCNAGTGTNAAGATNAATACNTCTGCCAATTCNTCTGCNGCTTCTTCNTTCGGTTTNCCNTTCGTGATNGCNGCTGACAATTCNCCGAGTTCTTCGATNACCAGTGCAAGGCGATANCCCATNTCATGTCCNTTGTTNTCTGGATTGGCAAAATCATGCTTGAGNTGNAANCGNGCNACNCGNCCCATCATNGTCANCCAAGANCCATCAGGTNCNTCTGAAATNTCNACTTCGCCCCATTCATTGACATTTACTGGCCTCGTCATACACCGCCCACTCAAAAGGGGACGATAAACTACTGAGCATCCGCAACTGCCAGAATTGCTTGCCACACGCGTTCGCGCATGCTTGCTGCCAAATCCTCAACGCTGTGATGATCAACAGGAGCCAAACCATCCTTAGGATCCTTGCCTGCAGCCCAATTGCTTGAGAGGAGTAAGCCAATATGGGGTGGAGACATTTCTGACATACATCGAGCTTCACCACCGATGGTCATGTTTACACAAGTAGCACCCAATCGATGGTAGGCCTCCACATCAGCACGACTCTCAAACTGTGGACCACTGGCCTGACCCACCACTTGCTTGAAGGCGTTTGGTCCGGCTTCACTTTGACCACGCAATGCATCAGCAGCAATATTGGAGAGTTGACGATTGAACATCTCAGTTCTGTCCACATGTACTGCTGAATCATCATGGAAGGACCATACCGTACCTGAAATGTCCAACATGTCATCGGCCAGACCAACTACACCAGGAGGGAAATCTGCATCCATAGTCCCAACACACCAAACACTGACAACGACACTTGGAGTGAATGAAACCGCAGCGTGGACATTGGCTCGATGCTCAATACTGTGCGGTGGATTAACCGTTCCATCAGGATGGTGATGACGATAGATGAACAGAACCTCATGTCCACCTATATTGACCAAAGTACAGGGAACTTCACCCCAGGGTGTATCTGCGCGAAAGGTATCGACGCTAGCGCCATCGGTGGATGTTGCCAACTCGGTCATACCCGTCCCACACAAAACTGTGATACGGGCCATTGGGCCTCACCTACTCCATTAAACGGGCGATTAATTCGTCCTTCTTTCCAGAGACTGGCTTTCCGGCAGCCTTCAGCAGTTCCTTTAGTTCAGCGACCTTCATCGATGCGTAGTCAGGGGCATCGGAGCTGGTTGCTTCGTCTGCTTCAACCTCTTCCTCAACATTTTCTGTTTCGGCTGTGTCAGCCTCTTCATCAGCTGCTGCTTCTGCCGCAGCAAGAACATCAGGTGTTTCATCTTCTTCCTCTTCTTCCATTGCGGCAGCGAGTGCTGCCTTCTTGGCAGCAGCAACACGATCCTCTTCCTCACGGATTTGATCGAGTGTCGGGCCATCATCAACAATGACACCATCCTGGACCAACTGGCTTTTACGAATGATAATCGTCTTTACAGAAGCAACCTTTCGAACCGCCTTGTCAATCAATTGCTCAAGTTCACCCGAGAGCATCAATTTCTGCATCGACACCCAAGTATTTCGAGCCGCAGTCTGCAAAACTGTGTTGCGGCAGGCTTCTCGAATGCCTTGCTTTTGACTGGTCTTAACTCGCCCTTGAGTAACCATGAACGGCTTGATTCGTACGTAATATCCATCCTCTGTGATGGCATCAATAACATCGTCTATTTTTCCACGGTATCGTCGAACTTGACGGCGGACATGATCTTTCAAAACCTCGTGACCGGCAAATTCGGTTATCGCATCTTGACCGACGATTTCTGTAACGCGGAATTTAAGTTTCACATGCATTTTGCTAAAGTCGCCATCAACTTCTTGCTGTGTAATTTCATACATCCGACCAATTAGGAGTTCGTCTTCTTCACCAAGGGTTTCTCCGATGACCTTGAAATGCCAAGGTTGTCGTGGGGCTCGGATGGTATACCATCGCTTTGCCTTCCATTTATCTTTCTGCTTTCGAGCTGCTGCTCGCGATGCTGCTCCCTTGCTTGCCATTTTCTTCAACTCCCAATTGTCGCGGGGGCTACCCCACTAGCGGGCCGCCGACCTGCCCCGAGTATATGAACGCCATCCCCCGACCCCGTAGGGGTCATAGGCTGGGTATGTTACCGAAGTACTGTGTCCGTACACAATGTCACCTGGTCTACCACCTCCAGCGCTTTCGGNGCCCAGGAATTAATCGAACNAGCGCTTGAGTGGATGACTGGTGGTTACGCAGAAGTGTTTCATGAAAAAGTCAAATCCTATCATGGAGCAAAAATGACCCTGATCCATGCACGCATTATGAAGAAAAAGGCTGCCAAGATGAGTTTNGCACATTTAGGATCTGAATTCTTGCAAAAATTAGCTGATTCGGATGATTTGGAATCAAAAATTGATGACGATAAAGTATTGCATCTTAGATTGAGTTTAGATTCTTTAATATCAGGTTCTATAGAATTGTCATTGTGCCAAGAGGAGCAAGTAAAGGGGAGAATTAAGATTGAAGTATATCCTGGTCAGGAACCTGTAGAAAATGCCAGATCCATCCTCTCGAAGGCTGCAGAAATTGCTCGCGTCGAGGAGTTACCCTGTCAACTGGAAATTGAATAATTTAGGTGAACCTAATTACAAGCATTCATATTCTAAGTTACACCCCCAACAAACATGACACACGTTGTGACATCCGCATGCGTGAACCACAAGTACCAAGATTGTGTTGCGGTTTGCCCTGTAGAGGCTTTCAGAGAATTACCAACTTACCTTGTTATCGATCCAGATGAATGTATTGACTGCGGTGCGTGTATCTCCGAATGTCCCGTGGAAGCGATTTTTGCAGATACAGACGTTCCCGCTGATCAAGAAGAATGGATTGAGCGAAACGAGAAAGAGTGTGTTGATGCGGATGTCGCCGAAGGTGATTCGCCCATCTTGGCAGACGACTAAGTTCTGAACGAGGGTTCAAAAGCACTTGACCCGTCGTGAGATTGTTACTATGACGATTGATCTTAATCAGATGCGCAAGGGCACAGAATTGCTCAAGAGAGGTTTTGCAAAAATGCAAGAGGGGGGCGTCATCATGGACGTCGTCACTCCTGAACAGGCCCATGTTGCAGAAGACGCTGGAGCTACCAGTGTAATGGCACTCGAAAGAGTTCCTGCTGACATTCGCGCCGATGGTGGTGTCGCTCGAATGAGTCACCCTGATCTAATCAAGGGTATCATCGAGACAACCAGTATTCCGGTAATGGCCAAGGCACGTATCGGGCATGACGAGGAAGCCAGGGTACTCGAAGCCCTTGGAGTCGATATGGTCGATGAATCCGAAGTTCTCACTCCAGCAGATCCATTTTATCATATTGCAAAGAATGATTTCACAATACCTTTCGTTTGCGGTTGTACCAACTTAGGTGAAGCTGTTCGGCGNATCGTAGAGGGAGCCGCGATGATTCGTACAAAGGGNGAANCTGGGACAGGAAATGTTGTGGCTGCGGTCCAACATGCCAGACTTGTAGACGCTGAAATTGAGCTTATTCAACGGACCACATCGCAAGAATTCGAAACAATTGCGTCTACGATTAGCGATGGTTTTCGCCGACTAGAAGCCGCTAGCGAACACATGCTAAACGTTGTGAACACGCCCTTCGGTAGCCTCAACGACGTTCATGCTACTGTTCTGGAAGTGCTAGGCGAAGTTCGAGAGATGGGGCGCCTCCCTGTCGTCACATTCAGTGCCGGAGGTATTGCGACCCCTGCAGATGCGGCCTTGTTAATGCGACATGGTATGGATGGAGTATTCGTTGGATCAGGGATTTTCAAGTCTGAAAATCCTGTCACTACAGCCGAGGCGATAGTGATGGCTACGCATCATTTTGATAATGCTGAAAAGATTGCTGAGGCCAGTGCAATGATGGCAGGTAAGCCAATGGAGGGACTCGAAATTGAAACCCTCGATGTTCGTATGGATCAGCGTGGATGGTAATTAATCCACGGGATTTTCGGCACCTTCTTCGCCCAATACCCATTGAAGGCTTTTGACTACGTTTTGAAGCGCCTTGTACTTACGAGCCGCCTCTTTCATCCCCTCTCTGTCACCTTTCTCACGACAGGATTCAAACCACTCCTGCCATTCAAAAACACGCTCCTCAGCAAGATCTAGCATTTCTTCGATTTCCTCCCAAGAGCGGTCGTAAGACCGGTGTGGGTTCGAAGATTGCGCCATGGCAACGGGTGGGTTTGGGTCTATTTGAGGATAGCCAACGAGAGGATTCTGTGAATCACTGCTCTCTCGGCTTTGAACGACCTCGATTGCCCCGTGCAGCNCCGCTCCCACGACGCATGTTTGCTTTACGAGATGAACGACCATCNACTCGAGCGTTTGCATTGGTACCCGTTTGGCTGCCTCCAAGACTAATTGAAGAACCTGCGAGCAAAGCTTGTGTCAATGAACCAGCTAAATTTTNATCTTTGTCGGGGGTTTTGAGAGCCTTTCGAACAGATTCATTATGATCATCGATCCAAGACTGGGCTTCCAATCTCTCTTGTTTTAATTTATCACGAATTTCATTCACTTGTTCCAGCATGGCGACAACCTGGGTGTGAACTTCGTCGGCTTCTTTTCGACATTCAAGGAATGCTTCGTGTAGTCTATCACCTTCAGCCTTTTTGAAATCGCGTTCTTCAAATCGCGGCTCGATGGTTTTCCATAGCTCATCAGCTTCCTTGTTTAATTCAACGTAGGCCGCATGTTCGGCATCTGCCTCGGCCTTAAGTTCCTGGATACTACCTTCGATATTGTCAAGATCAATTTTGATTCGCATCTCCTCAGCAACCAAGGGCTCAAGTTCCTTCTTTCGACGCGTATGTCTCTTGATTAATTTGAGCACATCGTTTTCCTTTTCCAATTTCATGCCTGTAGTTTCAAGCATGTTTTCGAGTTTGTCGATTTGCGATTGGAGTTCACTAAGTTCTAGAATCGGGGACTTTTTGCCCTTTTCAGAGCGAGAATTCTTGGCTTGACCAATCAGTTCCCGAACTTGCTGTTGGATTGCGTCTCGCTTGGCTTGGTGTGTCTTCGCCTTGTTGCGTATTTCCTTGTTNTTGGCTAACAAATCATTGATTTCCCCACGGAGTTTATTGTACTCTTTTTGAATGGAATTACGTGAATCTGCATGGCGTTTCCCTGCATCGTTGTGTTGTTGACGAAGATCCCGTAGACGACGGAGTTTTGCCTCCATCGACTTGAGTTGATCGCGGAGGTCGGCGTCGCTGCCGGTTGCCTCCTGTGATTCGGTCATGCTCCTCCGACTTGTATATCACATTTGAAGCGTACGCTGTGCGATTAGGAGAAATCACAGGGCTGCCATAGAGGCTACCCATGGAATGACGCGATACAATATGGCAAATATTCCGCCTAAAATCGCCGCTAATCCCGCCTGACGCCGGATTCTTTCTTGCAACTTGGGCCTTACTTGTACTGCCAAAACCTTGCCTCCTAGCATGTTTCCATCTGTATCCTCAAGCCGAACTGTGACTGTGGATTCACCATCGTGTTGTGGCAACAGCGTTTGCCAAATCATGGCACCATGATCCATCATTTTGGCCATCACATCATGTACATCATCTGTGGTATTCGAGCGTAGTGGTAGATTTGCACCCACTCCACTTAGTGCTTTACTAGATTCAAGCGCGAGTGTGAAACTGCTCTCATGTGGTTGAAAATCNGGCGTCTGAATTTTGACTGTGATAGTGCGCTTTTCATCNCCACTGTTGTGAAGGTAAGCAAACAAATGCCCAGAATCGCTGACTACATTTTGCATATCGACATCAAAGTGTAAAGTATCACTGCGAATCGACTCCAAATCATCGGACAAATCATGTTGTAAACGAGATAGGAGCCTGAAGAAAGGAGAACATTTAGAGCGAATGTGTCGGAAAAGGTTTGACCAAGTTTCCTCATCAAAGAAATCATTGTCAAATAATTCTGGTACCCTATCGACACGGAAATAGGTCTCCATCGACAATCGAACCTGCCGATTTGTCAACTCGCCTCTTGCCTCAAGGTAGCGCATATGTAAGAGATGCTCGATGGCAGAATGGATATCTTTTCCAGGTTGTAAACCATCGCGCAGAGACTGAATATGTGTGTCGAAACGCGCCCTTAGCACAGGATCCATCCAAGTTGTCAGAATTTCCGAGAAAACTCGGGTAGGGCAGGAGGGGTGGAGCGGAGGGTCGTAAGCATCCAAAAGGCCCCACTGCTCAACCGTATTGTGTTGTTTGCCACCTCGTAATAAATCCAGACCAATTGCTGCAAAAGTTCCACCTATCGCGAATCCGACCAAAACACCACCTTCTGGTGTTAATCCGCCCTCAAAGGTAGCAATCAGTTGAGCAAGTGCTGCGAAAGTGACAACTAACAGAATAAATGAAATTCGTGTGATGGCTACCTTAGTGACATCATTAATTGCCTCATACCCATGCAGACTCTCAAACGGACGTCCTCGGAGCCGCAACAGTTTTCCTTCTGAAAGGAACACATTTCTAGAAGTAATGTACAAAGATCGGACGACAAAAAGTGAGGCCATCCAAGCGAGGAGAATCACGGTTGCCAACAATCCAGAAACCATACTCAAAGTCGCATCTGAAAACCCCGACTCAACGCTAGAAACCCACCAATTTGGTGATTCTTCGGCGAACCTCCGACTGACTAATTGCAAGGCAAGGGCAAAAAATGGAAGTGTAAGTGAGAGATTGATCCCACTGGACAAAAATAAACGATCTAGGCGTAGAAGACTACGCTCACGCACCCTTAATTTCTGCATCCGCTGCTCGATACCTTCAATCTCAGAATAATCAGATCCTTCAGAATCGGGATTTTTGGTTGCGGCGATTGCTTGCTCAGTTGTCATTGCTTCTTGGGCAGGCACCAAGAGGTCGAGGGCATCCTCGGTAGAGATTTCCCCCGCCATGGTCATCCGTATTCGTGCGCGCATAAGGCCATTGCGCCATTCAATACTCAAAGCGTGCGGATTAGAATCTGGCTCGCCAAATTGGATGAGATTTTCACGGTTTGTTTATTGAAAACATAAGTCCCATTATCGATAGTTTCAATCTTGACTCCGATGTCAAGACCGAGCTTTAGCAATGTACGAATTTCTGCTCCTTCAACGACAAGCATCTCGACTAGACCTGCAGAATGGTCAGGCTGTGCATGGAGGGGAAGTAGCATCGAAGGTGCATGCGGCTCAATGACTCTCGAAATTGAAGGGATAATTTCACCTGAAGGTGTTTTTTCCGGATATCCAAGTAAACGGTCGATTGCTACTTCAAGATCATCGGTAAGCGCATGTTCAAGTCGACAAGCAGCCGATTGAATATCACCTTGGTAATCGATCATCTTGACTAAAAAAACCTCCATCAAACACTCCCTTCGCTTGATTCGGGCAGCTGCAGCAAGGCCTTCTTCGGTTAACGTCGCACCTCGATAGGGAATATGGTAAAGAATTCCTTTTCCAGCCAAGCGCTGAATCATTTCACTACTCGAGGCTTGGCTAACTCCCATTTCTTTTGCGATGCGGCTATTGCGAATCGGTTGTTGAGGTTCTTTAACATAGAATTCGTACAGCGTTTTGAGGTACATTTCCTCAAATTCTTTGATTGGTCCAGACATCTAATCAATCCTTTTTAGCTAAAAATTCACATTTGCACGCAGGGCAACGTGCTCGGACTGGTCTTCTATCGTATGGCACTTTTAATTTCTGTTCACAATCTGGACAGTGGATGATATCATCTGACGAAGACGAACTCTTTTCCTGCTCAATATCGACATCGATTTTTCCATCAATTTTCTCAACCTCTTCATCTTCAGATTGGACATCCACCTCTAACTCGACAGAGGCCTCGACCGGGAATGTTTGAGCACAGGCTGGACAACGGGCGGTTCCGGAATATGTCGAAGGAATTCGCAAACGTTGGTCACAAGAAGGACACGCAACCTCGACTTTCTCCTCCACTTTCTTGGACATAACTTTCTTTTCCGTGGCTGTTCTCTCACCACGTTCACGCCGTGACATCAATGGTACGCCGGCCCTTGCACGCATGACTGTTCGGGTCACCAAACCAATCAATAATCCCGCTAATGCCCCATAAACAATAGCAACCCAATCGACTGTGTATCCACTATCGCTCGATTCTTGTGACTGGGAAAGAAACGATGCTGTTCCCGTAATTTCAGCGTCTGATGTATACCAAATCAAACTTAGATCGACCGCTGTATCGGTCGGCCATGCATCCAAAGTGATCGTGTTTGTGTAAGAATCAACGGATTCAACCACGGGTGCTGTGCCAATCCACAATACCTCCCCCTCATGTTTGATGTCGATCAAAATTAATTCGCCCGGTAATGTCGCACCACCACCACTATTGTTCAGCGTAAATGAAACACTTGTTGGTTCCCCAGGCACTGGTGTTTCCGGACTGACAGAATCGATGGAAACAGAGAGTTGAGGGCTTGGCCTGATTAATGTCAATTGGTCTTCAGCCACGGATGAAGAGGACCAAGATATTGGCGTCAATTTGACCCATGCGTATGATGAAGATGTTGGGTGCCCCAAATTGTATGTTAGTGTTCGCTGTCCTGGAGACAAATAGATTTCAGCAGAGATTTGTATGTCGTCACCTGATGCACCAGAGGTCCCAACCTCAAGATCAACAAGGCGTGATTCACCGGATGACAACGCCGTAGTGAATACGACATCTAGGCCATTTTCAAGAGTCCATGAGTAAGAATCTATTTCGACGCCAAGTGATTGTGAGGGTTGAACGGTTAACGAAATTTCACCGAAACAATCCTCAGAAACCAAGCTATTCGTACTCACTATACGCCATTCAATAAGCCGATCTCCAGATGAACTTGAGGTGTATAGAGATGAAAGTTCCAAACTGCTGCCAACTTCCAACGTCCGTGTATCCAATTGTATCCAAGAGCCTTCCTGTTCCGAACCAGCGATGCTACTTTCTCTCACCTCTAGAGATGCAGTCCCTGCATAATCTCCACCATTGTGGACCAAGATTGCCAACGGAATGGAATCCCCGACATGGAATGGGCCACCTGTAACAGTAAGGCCATCACTGCCAGCACGCATGATATGTCCTGCTGCCATATCGTAGATGTGGGATTGAGTAGTGACAGCATCATCATGAACTCGCAATGGACTGTCTAAAACACAAACCAAGGTTGCAGGCCGAACAGTTAACGAGATATTTGTCTGTAAAACCTCATTCGGCTGAAGAGATAAAGATTGATTCAGCAACTCGACATCCTGTGGGAAATCACAATGAAGGTTTCCTTGCCAAGACGATTCCCCTGTGTTTTCCAATAGAACTGTCCAGTTCGCATTTTCGCCTAAATCTGAACCTGAGGCGTTGTTCTGTATGGAAAGTATCGGCCGAGATAATGGTGGAGGACCAATCTCAATCGACAACATGTCGGATTGAATCGTGCTGGAACCATTAACCAGTTCAATCTCGAGGCTTGTCATTCCTTCATACAATGGGCCGAATGAGAAATTTACTGCATTAGATGACTGTCCCAACACAGTTGTTTGAATTGAATATTCAGGTACACCATCAATCATCAAGGATGCGTTTCCAATCCAATCTACATCTCCAGTGTTTTGAATTTCTGCAATAACCCAAGCATGATCACCATCACGAAGCGTCAAATTTTCACTTTGCTCTAGTGAATCCCCATTGACGGGATGAACATCCCATAGTGAACTAGATTCTATAGATAAGTTCACAGGGGATAATTTTTGGACGAAAACTGTGATTTGAGTGAAATTATTTTCAAACCCGACTCCTACATCACCCCAGAGTTGCAAAGTTAGTGAATGAGTTCCAATCGGCACAGAAGAAATGTTGAACTGATGATTTTCAAAATCCCCTGCTAATAGGCTAATTGAACGGTTTTCCGATGCAAGAGGAGTGTTGTCCCCCGCTGTAAATNTCATCTCAAGAAACCCATCTGCTTCAGAATCGTGAGCATGAACATCTATCGATATATTCACGGTACCGATGCCAACTTCTTGATCACCTTGTAATGAAAATGAGTCGCCTGTCAACAGTAGCCCACTACCTGAGGCCGATACAGGAGGTATGTAGGCAAGTAAGAGTGTTGCGAAAAGGAGCCATACCCTTCGCCCATGACCTTTGGTCATGCTGGCTCTTGTGCAAGGGGGGTTCAAGACCCTTGCCTTATTTCCGCATCTGAATCGCTCAACCTTTATCCGGAACCCATTGTTCGGGGGTACGTTCTGTATGGATGTGAACACACTTCTGGCACTCGAGCCCGAGGAATTGGCGAAGAAAATTCTTGAACGACGGCAGTTTCTCAGTCAGGCTTTGCCAGAAATCGAGAGGAGAATGGTTACCGATGCTGATGAATTGGCACCTCAAGTGGAAAAACTACGATTGGCTCGAGATTCGTTGTCTAATAAGGTCGCTGAATTGAAAGAACGTCGAAATGAAGCCCAAGNAGAAGCCAGGGGATTGTTGCAAAAAAGTCGCCAGCTTCGAGAAGTGATTGAGAAATCAGGTGGAATGAAGAACTTAGACCCAAAATGGGCGAAATTAAAGTTGGAAGAGCAACTTGAAGAAATCGAAGATCAAATCGAAAAAAAGGCACTATCGCTAAATGACGAGCGAAAATTACTGGCGAAAAGGAAAGAATTGTTGCGAAAGAACGAGGATTGGTTAGGCCAACGGAAAAAGAATAACCCGGAAATCGCAGAATATGTCGAAGCGAGCAAGAAAATGAGCAAATTATTCACGCTCGCCAACAAACTTCATCAAGAAATGCTGACATATGTTGAAAAAAATGAGCCGATTCATGCGGAGTTTACCGAAAAACGGGGTGATTTGAGAAATTCAATGCGGCAAGTAGAGCGGTCTCGTTCACTGATCAAGCAATCTGAATCAGCCATTGATTTTTGGCAAAATACACTGGATAATGGATTCGACAAACTCCTTGATTCCGCAAAAAAAGTCGAGCAAGGTGGACCTTCGAGTATTCGCAGACATAGTGCCGATTTACCCATCGCGTCTAAAGATGCAAATGGAGGTGAAGAAGAATGACCTCCAAGAAAGGTTCGAGACGTAAATCCCCNCCAAAAGATGGGTTGTTTGATGATTTANTNGATTTTTCAGAAAATGAGATTTCTGAGAAAATTAATACTGTTAAGGCAGGAATTGATGCCGGAGAAAAGGAATTACAAAGCATCCAGCAAGAACGTGAAAGTGAAATTGCATTGGTTCAATCTCTGCGTTCCATTCAGGATTCAACTCGAGNGAATAGCAAAGAAAGAACTGCATTGCTAAATGAATTCAGGAAAATCAGAGAAAACGCTCAGAAGACTAAGGCGGATAGGGATGGAATCAATCAAAATGTACCCCCNCCGCTTGAAATAATTGAACAGCGGTTGTCGGAAACACATCGACGCCTAGCGACAATGCCCAATGATTTGTCGAAGATGCCTAATCGAGATCATGAAGTCAAATTGTTTTCTTTCTTCTTTGAACTCCAGGCAATGTATCATCAGAAAATTAGAGGNAACCAATTGCATCAACAGTACATTGAGTTACTGCGTGATCAAGATGAGAAACTAAAGCAACTAGACAAATTGAGAGATGAACGAAAGGTCATCGCCGAGGAGGCGCGTGAAGAAGTTCCTGGTCAGAAGGTCAATCCAAAGGAAATTCGCAAGCTCAATGATCGAATTGCTGAGATGCTCAATTCAATTAAAACGCAGCGAACTGAACTAAAGAAAATGCGCAGAGAGCGGGGCCGATTGGAAGCATTTGCACGGATGCAAAAGAAATCTAGTGGCCGCTCAAAGAGAACCATCGGAATCAGGATTGAGGATGTCAAATCTCGCGCTAGTAGTGGTGAAAGTTTATCGATGGAAGATTTGGGGGCATTGCTGAGCAGTGGTGGACTGCAGGCACTTAATCAATCAGCAAAAGATCCGGCAAAGAAAAAAACTGAATCCGTCAAAAAGCCGAAACCACGTAAGGTCGGTGCCGCGAGAGGTAGACGTCGGACGCTGAATTCAGATGAACGTGAACGAAGACAGCGGTGAGGTTTTGGCACGCCTACAATGGATTAAATCACCGCCGATGAAGTTATGGAATCAATCACGTCTTGAAGATGTTCGGCGGTTAATTTTCAACACCACTGGCGAAAAATTTTCAGAGAAACGCTTGCGCATGTTGCCTTTGGATGAACGCTTCGGAATGTGGGCACTCTGTCAAGGTGACAAAGACCATGGAATCTTATGGGCGATGAAACTTGATAGCGATACGGCTAGGGTTTTAGCATTCTCTGTTTCTAATCATTTGCAAGGGCAAGGTTTCGGTGCTCAAGGTTGGTCCTCTTTTGCAGAAGCAGCAAGGGCTCAAGGAATCAATCATGTTCAACTTGAGGTGCGTCAGGATAACAAATCTGCAATTCAATTGTACCATAGACGTGGTCTTCGACCAAGAGGATTTTTGACAGGATTTTATCGTGGCCATGATGGGTGGTTGATGTCCGGCCCACTACGAATTCAACCATCGTCACAATGATGCCCTGCCTTCGACACGCCGATTCATGCGAGACCGTTTGATGCTGGATGTACTTGAGTGCGAAGGCATTGAGTGGATTGCATTGATTGGCCCTGATGCCTTGCCGATATCCTGTGCACCAGAGAACCCTGATGCCGAAGCCATCGCTGCCATTTGGTTCGGGTTGGATCAATTATCAAATGAGATGCCTGCAAAAATGATGATTAGAACCACTGATGCGATTTTACTTTCAAACCGTGTTGATGAAAATCGTATACTATTGGTTGTCGCATCACATGCTGCGAATGTAGGTTTGGCACGAACGATACTAAAGGATGCAGCCAGTCGCATGCTAGATTTACGTTAGTCAAACAATGGACCTAGCAAACAAACACCTGCACCAGTGACTTCCATAGCCTGCTTTTCCATCGAGTGACGAACGTGTCTCATTTTCTCAATTTGCAAAGTTCTGACGATTTGACCATTGCGCCTGTCAAGGCCTAGATTAAGGATGCAATCGGCCAGGAACCCTTCGTTTCCTTCCAATTCAGCGTGCTCGCCCGCCTGCCGTTCCGTTATCACAAACGTATGCAGATTTTGGCTCCTACAGAATTCGAAAAATTTGAACATCCTCTTACGCATTTCTTCGTCTACACTTGTCAAGCTGTAAATGGCACCTAATGAATCTAGAACGAATACTGAGAATGCATCTCCTCTCTCTCGCTTAAAGTGTTCAATCATTTTCTGGGTGAATTTGAGGTAATCCATCGCCTCGTTTTCATTTCGCAGTTCTGTAAAATCGGTAATTTGCAGATTTTGTGGTAACGAGAGTCCGAGCGAATGAGAGGCTCGCAGTAAACTGTTTGTNGTTTCCTCAACAGTGCAGTATAGCCCAAATCCACCTGATTGACGAAGGTGATTAGAGGCTAGGGACAAACAGAATGATGACTTCATGGCTCCCGGCGGTCCTGTGACCAGTGTGAGGTAAGGTGCGTTGATATCTGTGGCCAAAACTCGGTCCATCCCTGGCATTCCGTCTATGAACATGTGAATCAAATCATGCGCTTAGCGGGCGGGGTTTAATCGTTCTCTTAGATTCGGTTCAGCAAAAGAAAACCGCCCCCATAGGGGGCGATGAAGAAGAGTAGCGATTATATGGCACCGCCAGTTGGGAGGGCTACCGATGTTCTAGCATGTTTAGAACGACGAGGTGACCTTGATGGAACAGATTCTTACAACGCTTGAAGATCTTCGCAAAATCGTCGATAAAAAAGCAACTACTAACCGTGAAAATAGAGACGGTTTGAACGAGAAAATGCGTGGATTCATCGGCACCCGAAATACCTACAATAGCCAAGTGCGTGAGTTAATTTCTGAAGTACAGCGACATAAAGTAATTCGTGATGAGGCAAACGCTGCCGTGCGAACTGCAAAGACCGAACGTGCTGAGAAGAATCAATTGGTACGCGATGCCAAACAAGCCATCAGAGAAATGTCACCTGAATCACAACAGGAGCAGGGCAGAGGTGGCCGTAGAGATCGAAGACAGAAGGAAGATACTCCGGCATCTCTGCGAAGGCAAATCCAAACTCTTGAGAACGAATTTGAGATGGGTAAACACGTTGGTTCAAACGAAGACAAAGCCATGGATCGATTGAAGCGAATGAAGCGAAAATTGCGAGACATGGCGGAAAAGGAAGATTCCAATGTCGAACTTAAGGGCGCTCGAGAAACACTTCAAGTTGCAATTGATGCACAGGAAGCCGCTCACCAAGAAGTTACCATGGCGGCTGATAGTGCCCAAGAGGCACACGATTTGATGCTCAAATTAAGTGAAGAAGTCGACCGGCTACGTGAGCAGGCTGATGCAAGTCAGGCCGAAGTTCGTCGTTCTAAGAGAGATGCCGACCAGGCTCACCAAAGTTACATTGTGAGTTTGCGCTGTCTACACTCCATTCTTGATATCGTCAGAGCCCACAACAACCGTGGCAGATCTACTGGAGTTGAACAGGGCACTGGTGCGCCGGCACGAGTTGAGGTGCAAGACCTCATGTCTAAGCTAATGTCAGGTGAGACTCTGTCCACTGAGGAACTTATGGCGTTGCAACGTGGTGGTTAGACGAATGATTGGCTCAGGCGATATTCGTTCCATTATAGAGGAATATGATCAACTCAAATTGCGAATTGGTATGACTGCAAGNCATAGTGCACTNGACATCTGTGATGGTGCTATTGAGGAAGGNTTTCCGACTGTCGCATATTGCCAAAAGGGTCGAGAAAAAACCTATTCAGAGTACTACAAAACACGCCGAAACTCATCAGGGCGAGTCACTAGAGGNATGGTTGACAAGGCCATTGTCCTNGAATCATTCAATGACGTTATGGCACCCGATTTCCAGCAACAGATGCGGGATCGGAATGTCATCTACATTCCTAACCGTTCATTCACTTCTTACAGCCCAATCACTAGTATCGAGAATGATTTCCGTGTACCTCTGTTTGGAAGCCGCAATATGTTGCGAATGGAAGAACGGACCGAAGAGCAGGATTACTATTGGATATTGGAACAAGCAGGACTACCATACCCTGAGGCAATAGATGACCCTGAAGATATTGATTGTCTCGTCATTGTAAAATTGCACCATGCACAAAAAAAGTTGGAGCGGGGTTTCTTTACTTGCTCCTCATATGAAGAATATACTCAGAAAGCAACCTCATTGCTAAAAGAGGGTGTAATTGACCAAGCAAGTTTGGATGGGGCACGGATCGAGCGCTACGTCATCGGTCCTGTGTTTAATCTGAATTTCTTCTATAGCCCTTTAGAAGAAGAAATGCCTAAACTCGAATTACTCGGGGTAGATTGGAGATTTGAGTCCTCATTGGATGGGCATGTTCGCCTTCCTGCACCACAGCAGATGACCATGCCTGCACATCAACAAATCCCAGAGATGACTGTCGTCGGCCATAACACTGCAACTATTCGAGAGAGTCTTCTAGAAAAGGCGTTTGAATTGGGTGAGAAATTCATCACTGCAAGTAAAGAACATTACGACCCTGGCATCATTGGACCATTCTGTCTGCAGACCTGCATTGACAAAGATATGGATTACTACATTTATGANGTTGCTCCGAGATTGGGTGGTGGAACCAACGTTCACGTCAACGTTGGTCACCCCTATGGAAATGCAACTTGGAGAAAGCCGATGAGCAGTGGTCGTCGAATTGCAATGGAAATCCGAAAGGCGGTCGAGCAAGATCGCTTGGATGAAGTAATCACGTGATTTACATCGGGATTAATTGGCCGTTCAACCCATGGATGAGCGCCAGACCACGTTCAGGAATACGAATTTGCCAAGCAGGTAATAGAGCCAATCTAGGCGTCATTTCTGCACTCGAAGGATCTAATTTCCACCAATGCAATACACTACCTTGAACCTGATTTTCTCCGCTAGAT
>PATG01000027.1 GCA_002713555.1 Planctomycetaceae bacterium | reverse complement strand
CTGGGCAGTAAACACACTTGCATCGGCAAGGATCCCATTTCCATGTTCCCGGCTGGCGTACACAACGTGTGTAGGTGCGACCCGGAACTTGATAGCTTTCAGTCTCCCAATGTCCACTGCGAACTTGGATAGTTTTGGTATAGGGAACGGCCTTACGTACGTAATAGGTTACGTCGCGCGATCGGGTTTCCCAGACAGGCTTGCAAACGGTGTAGTTCCGCTGTTTGGTTTCCCATACGGCTTTGTAAGTCGTGTAAGGTACTTCTCGTGTGCGAGTTTCCCAGACGGGTTTGCACACGGTATAGGTTCGTTGCTTGGTTTCCCAAACGGGCTTGCAAACGGTATAGGTCCGCTGCTTGGTTTCCCAGACAGGCTTGCAGACGGTGTAGCAAACCTTGCGAGTTTTGGTTTCCCAAACAGGCTTGCATACCGTGTAGGTTCGCTTCTTGGTTTCCCAAACAGGCTTGCAGACGGTGTAACAAACTTCTTTTTGGCGCTGTTCACGTACATAGCGCGTGACGTTGATAACCCGGTCTTCGCAGACCCGGTCGTAGACAGTTCGGCAACACTCGACACATTGACGTTCCCATTTCACGCAACGCACTGTTTTCATCACAGTATGGCATTGTCGTTGATGGCAGCAGGGTGTGCAGCCGTTGTACCTTGCGGCTCCGCAGTATCCGGCCCGTGCTACCGACGGCAGCACTGCTAAGGCTAGAATCGCGAGCGCCTGCATAGCAGCTTTTGCTCTCATTGCTCTTCTCCTTGCTTTCTCATCTGGTGAAATAGACAGCTTGGTCAAGATGAGTAGATTCACCACTTAGGAACACTTTTCGTCCTATGCAATCATCCCCGTTTAGCCATAAGTTGCAGTTTTTCTACATCACCCAGGCTCTTTGCTATGCCCAGCCGTTACTATCCGAGTGTTGCATTTTGCCGTACCCTTAAACTGGGTGACAATTGCTCTAAAGACAGTGAAAGTAGAGGTAAAAGCGAATAGTGGGTCATTTCGACAGAGATGGTTAATTCGCTCTGTAGAAAGATGGCTTGGGAGGGAGATTGATTCGCCGGGGCCGACTTTGCGTTCATTTCAGCGCGTTTTGGACGGCATCCTGCCCGGAAGAGCCTTAGAAACTAGTGTCTGAAAGGCACGTTTTTCGTTCGGAGCAATCACCGACCCCCAGCGATACCCGGTCGTGTCTAAGCAGCTTCAGCAGCGGATGTGAGAAAAAAGATGGGTTCTGCCTGCTCACAACTCTTTGAGAGACCTGGTGATAGAGCAATTCTCTTGTTTCGACGCGTATTGCTGCTTGACGGAGAAACCTGTTAAATTACGAGTAAGGCGTTGCAAATGCCAGAATCTGCTATCAAGTCCAGCTTCCTCGTCGGCGACGCACGGCATGAGTTCTTTCAAACCCAATTCCAACCATGTGCCGGCGGCGGTTGTCAATCGACTCACACTGTATCTGCGTGAGTTGCAGTATCTTTTGGGAGACGGGGAAGAGACCACCAGTAGCAGTCAATTGGGCCAAAGGTTGGGATTTACGGATGCCCAGGTACGCAAAGATCTGGCTCATTTTGGCCATTTCGGGCATCCTGGAATTGGCTACCGCTGCGAGGAACTCATACAAGAAATTCGCAAAATTCTCGGCACAGACCGCGAGTGGCGGGTTGCTTTGGTGGGCGTTGGTAACTTGGGTCGTGCACTATTGGGTTACCGGGGTTTTTCGCGACAAGGTTTTCGACTAATTGCCGCTTTTGACGCAGATCAGTCTAAATCCGGCACAAAGATCGAAGGCGTTGAAATCTACTCCATGGATCAATTGAGCGAAGTTTTGGCAGCCGAACGGATCGAATTAGGTCTCGTTGCTGTCCCTGCAACTCAAGCCCAGGAGGTGGCAGACCAGCTGGTTGCTGCCGGAGTGGGAGGGATTGTTAATTTTGCTCCTGTCACGGTTTCGGTCCCGGCTGGCATCAGCAAAGTGGGAGTTGATCTGGCTCGAGAGTTGGAACAAGTAACTTTTGCCGTCGCAAATCGCCTCCGTGGAGAAGAATAAAACTTTCAAACGGCCCATGCATAGCACTTTCGGTGTCTGCCTAATTGACGTAAATTGTGAGGCTTCAGGCGTTGGCCAGAAACGTAGTAGATATTGCTTCTTCTGAGCACAGAGCCGAGCCCGTTTACCCCGTGGTGTAATTGGTAACACTAGGGATTTTGATTCCCTCATTCCAGGTTCAAGTCCTGGCGGGGTAGTTTTGAGTAGCAAGCAGTGCGAGTCGCGTCAGAGCACAGATCGAGTTTAGAAACTTTAAACGCAAAAGAGGATTTCACCCCTCCCAACTCGTAGATCGCGTCTCAGTTTATGTCTTCCCCCATTGATTGCTCAAAAGTTCGTTTTGCCATCGCTGCCGTTCGCGAAGCTGCCCAGTTAGTACGACGTGTGCAGCAAGAAATGGTAGTGGATGCCTTGGCTAAGGATGACAAGTCTCCTGTTACGGTCGCCGATTTTGCCGCCCAGGCCATCATTGGTCGTCGCTTGAGCGAAACGTTTCCGGAGATGGGGTTCGTTGGCGAGGAAAGTGCTGATGCTTTGCGAGATGCTGCAGGCAGAGAAACTTTGGAGCAAATAACGCACTTTGTTCAAATGCTAGAGCCACAAGCCACACCCGAAGAGGTTTGTGATTGGATTGATTTGGGTGCGGGTGAGCCAACGGAGGAATTCTGGACCCTCGACCCGGTAGACGGAACCAAGGGGTTTTTGCGAGGTGATCAATACGCAGTCGCGCTGGGCTTCATTCGGGATGGGGTGGTGCGTGTAGGTGCCTTAGGCTGTCCCGAACTGGCAGACAGTGTCCGACCTGACAAGGGAGGGCAGGGTTCGCTGCTTGTGGCGCGTCGTGGTAACGGAACCTGGGCTGGTCCATTGGATGTTGCTTCCGAAAACCAGGAGATCGACTGGAAAAGACTTGCTGCTTCGGGCAGGGAAGCTGCGGCCGAGGCTCGGCTGCTTTGCTCTGTTGAAAAAGCGCATACGGATACCCAGGGGATCGGGTTATTGATCAAAACTCTGGGCATAACTGCAGACCCGGTACCGATGGACAGTCAGGCCAAGTATGCGGTTCTGGCGGCCGGTGGAGGAGATATCAACCTGCGCTTGATTTCTCCTTCGCACCCTGATTACCGCGAAAAAATTTGGGATCAGGCTGCGGGTTCGATTGTTGTTGAAGAAGCTGGCGGTCAGGTTACGGACTTGGCTGGTAAGCCCTTGGATTTTTCACGCGGCCGAACACTCGCCGCCAACAGGGGAGTGCTTGCTACCAACGGCAGGTTGCATGGTGCCTTGTTGGACGGACTCAAGGAAATCGACGCTTGAATCCAATAGACGATTAGCGTCTGAGTGCGTTTTCGCTTTCTGGAGCCGTTGCCGTTTGGGGTCCAGCAGAAGATTCAGGGGGAGATCCTGCAGTTGTTTCTGCCGACATTTCTTCCTGGAGCTTGGCAAGTCGTTCTATTTTGCGAGCGACCATTCCTTCGATACTGGGGCGGATATTCGGTTTACTAGATCTTCTTTAAAGAGCAGTGCTTTGTTATCGACATAACCTTCGATGTCGGTAGTAATCGTCGGTAGTAATCGAATTCATGCGGGTTTCTACCCGTTCCATCTGCTCAGAAACAAAAAGCTTGAGGGCACCGATAATACCACCGATGCCTACTGCTCCAACCATTGTCATGAGCACTGTCATGCGACGATTGCGGCGGTCTTCACGGTGCAATAATTCTGCATTGCTGAGCTCGAGCTTTTCTCAACAAGATAGTCGATCAATTCTCGTCCTTCGAGAATGTGTCGAGTCGTGCGATCCGTTTCCATTTGCCAATTCCTTGGGCGGGCAATAATTCGAGGCGGCAGAGTATCAAGATGGGCAAATGGCCCCAAGGGCAGGCCCTGTTGTGGTGGTTTGAGAGTATTGAGTTGCCTGGGGTGGTGGAGTGATTAGGGGTGGCTGGCAATTGACGCTCCCAGGCACACCCGATAAACTGCAGGGCTCACTGGTTCGCCCGGCCCGGGCCATTGGGTTGTAAAATCAAGGCCGTATTGCCTAACGCTGGACGCCCTTTTGGGCGCTGAGAGCTGCGTTGCCGCATACCGATTCGAACGTTACTGAATCTACGTATTGGGCACTTAGTGATCATATGCCGGTGTGCCTATGAAGGAGAAAACCTTGTCGACAAATCTAGTCCAAGAGCTGGTTGAATCCGGTGTGCATTTTGGTCACCGTTCAAGTCGCTGGAACCCCAAGATGCGGCCCTACATTTACGCGCGCCGCAATAAAATCCACATCATCGATGTGCGCGAAACGATTCGCGGTCTGCTGCGGGCCAAAAAGTACTTGAACAATGTATCAAGCCATGGAAGTCTAGTTCTGTTTGTGGGAACCAAGCGTCAAGCTGGTGATGCGGTGCAAAAAGCGGCTGGCCGTTGTGGTATGCCTTACGTCAATGATCGTTGGTTAGGTGGCACATTGACAAACTTTCGCACGATTCGCAGTCGACTATCTCGCTTAGAGGACTTGGAATCAATTCGTGAGAGTGACGAAATCAACACCTACTCGAAGAAGATGCAATCTTCTCTGAATCGAGAGTATCGCAAAATGTTCCGCAACCTTGACGGCATGCGGACAATGAATCGCTTGCCAGAGTGTCTGGTCATCGTGGATCCCAAGAAAGAAAAAAATGCTGTAAAAGAAGCACGTAAGTTGGGCATAGCCACTGTGGCATTGATTGACTCTGATTGTGACCCAGACCAGATTGATTTACCAATTCCTGGCAACGACGACAGCATGCGTTCTATCAATTTAGTAATCAATATCCTGGCCGATGCGATTGCTGAGGGCAAAGCCACAGCAGCCACTCAACAACAACAGCAGTCCGAAGGAGCAGAACCTGCTTCCAAGTCCTAACCGGTCATTGCTCGAACCTCCGGTGTATGTTGTTCCCTGGAATGGCGTCCCCTGGAAGGGCCCTGGTTGTGTTTGTGGTAGCAGAGAAGCGGATCCAAGTTGAGTCCCTTGAAGGGGCTGATTTCGCAGTAGCTTTTTAATTTATGGTAAACGTGTTCATGGCATGACAGCTGCAAGTTTTGCAACGAAGTTAGCAACACATTTTATAGGAGTAACACGCAATGGCTGAGATCACAGCCGCAATGGTCAAGCAGTTACGTGACGAAACCCAGTTGCCCATGATGGAGTGCAAAAAAGCGCTCAACGAATCAGGTGGCGACATGGAAGCTGCCAAACAGACACTTCGTGAGGCAGGCAAGAAGTTCATGGGCAAACGCCAGGACCGTAGCACCGAAGAAGGTCGTATTGGTATCTATTCTAGTGTGGGCGATGGCATTGGTGCCATGATTGAGTTGCAATGCGAATCAGCGCCGGTTGCGAGTAATGAGGAGTTTATTCAACTGGCCAATGACCTGGCAAAACAATTGGCGACTGGCCCCGGTGCAGCAACACCTGAAGAACTTTGGGTGCAGAACTCACCCTCACGAAGTGGTGTTACACTTGAGGAACAGCGTGACGAAATTCAAAACAAGATTCGCGAGGTATTCCGATTAGCGCGTCTTGAACGCATTGACGCGTCATGTGGCGCTTTTGTCCACATGGCCAAAATTGGCGTTCTTCTGGAAGTCGAGGGTGGCAATGACGATCTAGCCAAGGAAGTTAGCCTGCATATCGCAGCAATGAATCCTCAGGCAACGACCAAGGATGATCTCGACAAGGATTTGGTCGAAAAGGAGCGTTCCACGCTTAGTGAGGCTGCACGCCAGGAGGGGAAACCGGACAATATTATCGAAAAGATGATCGAAGGTCGAATGCGGAACTTTTATGCGGAGCACGTACTTGAAGAACAACCTTTCGTTAAGGACGAAAAGCAAACGGTTGGTGCTGTTGCTAAGGAAGGTGGCATGAAGTTAATTCGATTCATCCGCTGGCAATTGGGAGATTCGAGTAGTGGCCCTGAGTCTGAGACGGCCGAAACGGCCGCTGCCAGCTAGCAGGCCAATGAAACCAACAAACCCTGGGCAGTAGTGCACAGGGTTTTTTTATAGATTTTTATAGAGTTTTTTTGCACACACGTTTTCACATGCAGTTTTAATACTAGAATCTTTAAGACATAGCTGCCGCAATCGACGCATGGTGCGTTCATGGAATGCAAGAAATGAGAGATTTCTTGCAGCTAGGATAGCTCTCAGCAGAAAGATCACAATCATGCCGACCTCTCAAACGGATTTGCCTGCAGCAGGCCCCTACAAGCGAATTGTGCTGAAACTATCGGGAGAGAGCTTTGCCGTACAGGGTGAGCGTGGTATCAGCATGAAAGAAGTGGTGGACATCGCCTCGCAAATCAATCGGGCCAAGCAACGAGGGGTGCAAATTGCTGTTGTGATAGGAGGCGGAAATATCCTGCGAGGCGCCCAGTTTACGGCGGGCAATTCCAGCATACAGGAGGCCACGGCACATTATATGGGAATGTTGGCAACCGTGATTAATGGGCTGGCCCTTCAGGATGCTTTAGAATCGCTGGACTGTGAAACACGACTCACAAGTACCGTGAAAATGGATGGTGTGGCAGAGCCTTATATTCGTAGACGTGCCAAAAGGCATTTGGAAAAAGGAAGAATAGTAATACTGGCAGGTGGAACCGGTGCCCCCTTTGTCACCACAGACACGGCTGCAGCGCAAAAGGCATTGGAACTGGGTGCCGATGTGTTGATGAAGGCCACTCGTGTTGATGGAGTCTATAGTGATGACCCCGAGAAAAACCCACATGCATCTTTCTATCGACATCTCAGCTTTGAGCAGGTGCGAGAGCAAAAATTACGCGTGATGGATCCTACAGCAATTGCTCATTGCATGGAACACGATCTGCCAATCCTGGTGTTCAACTACCGCCAAGATGGTAATATTGAGCGTGCTGTTCGAGGCGAAGAAGTTGGCACGACAGTAACCAGCAAATCAAGCGACTAAATACGATTCAGTCAAATCGAGTCCCAGTTTCACATCTCCTAATCCCTAACCCTCAACCGCATTATGACTCCCGATGAGATTTTACTCGATTCTGAAGATCGCATGGAAAAAGCGATCGTCAAGCTCAAGAATGACATGACTGGTATCCGAACAGGCCGGGCCAATCCGGGGCTCGTGGACTCATTGCGAGCCGATGTTTATGGGGCGCCAACACCCCTCAAGCAAATTGCTTCTGTCAGTGCCCCAGAACCTACGCAACTTGTCATTCGTCCTTTTGATCCATCCACGATCAAAGATATTGAAAAATGTATTATTGCCAGTGATCTGGGTTTGGCACCCCAAAGTGATGGTAAAGTGGTGCGTCTAAATATTCCCGCACTCTCTACAGAAGTGCGCCGATCGATGGTATCGCGAACCAAGGATCTGGCTGAAGAGCAGCGCGTGGCCATCCGCAATATTCGCCGTGATGCGAACAAGCATGCCGACCAAAGTGAAAAGGGCAAAGAAATCTCTGAGGATGATTGCAAAAAGCTCAAAGAGGAGATTCAGGAACTCACCAAGAAGTTTGAGGGCCAGGTCAACGAGGTGGCAAAAGCAAAAGAAGCAGAAGTCATGGAAGACTGATTATGCAGCAAGAGTGCCATTCTCCTGGCATTTGTAGGATGGGGTGGATGTCTTTGATTGCCAGCATCCAGTAGCAGCATGGTTATCTACCAATGCTAGCAGGCAATTTTCTCTTGTCGCTTTTTATCGCTTCGGCATATACTTATCGCCTGCCCCCCGCATTCTCCGCGCGAATATTTGCGCGAAGACCTTGGATTTAAATAGACCTGCGTTTTATGGAGAAACCGCTATGTCTCACCACGAGACTATACGTCAAGATGGCGACTTACAACCTCTAGGTTCTCGACTTCTGAAATGGGTCTGGAAGCATCAGGTGGGGTGGATAGTCGCTGCCGCCGTGTTGTTGACAGCCGTCTATCATTTTCGTCAGGTTGAGGGAGGTCGGCTAGCGGAAGCTCAATCCATGCAGCGCAGCATCGAGACGACCTCTCCTGCACAGGCGCATGACGAAATGCTATCTCCTCAGGATGGCAGGGTTCATCAGGATGTGATGGCACTGGTGAATGGTGTAGACATCAGTCGACAGGATCTAGTTGCAAAATGCGTGCAGCAACATGGCAAAGAGGTGCTAGAAAGTTTGGTCAATAAGCGACTGATCATGAATCATTGCCAAAAAAGAAATATTTCGATTTCGAATGAAGAAATTGCAGCCGAAGTCGATCGCATGGCCCAGCGCTTTCAGCTTGGTCGTGAGCAGTGGTTGGAGATGCTGGAAAAAGAACGAGGTATTTCAGCATCGGAATATGCTCGAGATATTATCTGGCCTACACTCGCACTGCGAAAACTAGCCGCATCGGACATCGAAGTCAGCCAGGAGGAGATCCAAAAAGCCTACGAACAGGAATTTGGTGAAATGGTGCGAGCACGTTTGATCGCTGTCGAAGATGCTCAATTGGCCAAGCAACTGCAGGAACAACTGATAGCTGATCCACAGTCATTTTCTCGGGTGGCAATTGAACATTCGATCGATGTCAATAGTGCCAGCGTTGGCGGCTTGATCCAACCCATTCGTCGCCATGTAGGTGATCTGGGGATTGAGAAAGCTGCTTTCAATCTGCAGTTGGGGCAAATATCGCCTGTGATCGCTGTCGCCAATCAATTTGTGATTTTGAAAAGTGAAGGGCGTATCCCGGCACGTACACTTGATGAAATGCAGGTGCAAAATCAAATTGTCGAAAAAATCAAAGACGAAAAGCTGCGCTTGGTTGCAAACCAGTTATTCGAAAAGTTGCAATCATCGGCAACCGTTCAAAATGTTTACAATGTGCCGAAGCTTCGCGAAACGATGCCCGGTGTTGTAGCAACCGTGAATGGTGATCGAATATTCATGAAGGTACTAGGAGCCGAATGCTTGCAGCGGCATGGTGAGAAAGTATTAGAGGGCGAAATCTCCCGCTTGCTACTGCGCCAGGCACTCCAGCAATCCAAATTGCAAGTAACGCAAGAAGATTTGAAGTCAGAAGTTGTTCATGCGGCTGAACTTGCCGGAGTCGTCGATGATGCGGGGAATGCCAATTTAGAGGCTTGGTTTAAAGCAGTGACGACCGAACAGGGGATCAGCAAATCGCAATACTTGAACAATGCGGTCTGGCCATCTGCAGCGCTTAAAAAATTAACTGCACAAAACGTCCAAGTGACTGAAGAGGACATGCAGAAGGGGTTTGAAGCAAACTATGGTGAACGGGTACGTTGCCGAGCCATTGTTCTGGGCAATATGCGGCGTGCTCAGGAAGTATGGGATAAAGCGAGACAAAACCCTACTGCGGACTATTTTGGTGATCTTGCTGAAGAATATTCCATTGAACCCACAACGCGCTCTCTGCGGGGAGAGGTTCCGCCGATCCAGCGATTTAGTGGTCAGCCGCAACTTGAGGAAGCCGCCTTTCAACTTCAGCCTGGGCAGTTGTCTGGTATTGTGCAGGCAGGCAACAAATTTCTGGTGATCCGTTGTGAAGGTCGCACAGAACAAATGAATATAGATATGGCCCAGGTGGGAGATATTCTTCGGCAAGATATTTATGAGAAGAAATTACGATTGGCGATGAATAAAAAATTCGAGGAGATCCGCGAGCAATCGCGCATCGACAACTATCTTATTGGCACATCGCAAGCTCCGCCCGAAAAAGCATCAAGCAGAGCAGCAGTGGTACGCCGAGACAAGGCCGTACAACCTACAAGTACGCAGCGTTAGCCTGGCATTTTGCACGAGAAACGTAGTTTCATTTTCGCAACCGCTTCCTCAATCCTGAGATGTCCAGTGAACCGTATCCGGGTATACTTGGTCTTCGCTGTAGAGTTCAACCGGTTCTGACCCCATGGCTCTGTCCGCACGTGTTTCGGTTCGCAGCTCTCAACCCCTGTTCCTTCCAAGGAAGTTGGCAAGTGTAGCGTTTGTGAGCCTTGGATGCGTGCTCTTGAAAGCCTGTGGGGCCTGAACACAACGACCCGTTTGAAATCCTCAGTTCCCGAGTAGATCCTCTCGTTTTTATGTGAGTTATTCTATGTCCGACGACTTGTCACCTCTTGACGAACCTTTCCATGTAGAGGTTGCACAGCGTGTGAAGCGTTTGCCCCCATATTTGTTTGGGCGTATCAATAAAATGATTTACGACAAGCGCGTCGCGGGAGATGACGTCATCGAGTTGGGTATGGGGAACCCAAGTGATCCCCCCCAAGAGATCGTCATTGAGAAATTGTCTGAGGCGGCCCACGATCCACGAAACCATCGCTACAGCAAATCCAACGGCATTGCTAATTTGCGTCGGGAAGTCGCAGCCAAGTACCTGAAAAAGTACGGGGTACGTGTCGATCCCGAGAGCGAAGTGATAACTTGTCTGGGTTCCAAAGATGGCTTCAGCCATATGTGCCTGGCGCTTATGGGAGCTGGCGATACGGCGTTAGTGCCTGCTCCGTACTTTCCGGTACACGTGTACGCGGTTGCTTTGGCTGCCGGAAACGTCATCTCTTTGCCCGTTGATAACAGCGAAAAATTTCTTTCGGATATTGCCTACACATGCGAAACACTTTATCCCAAACCCAAACTTTTGATTATTTGTTATCCCCATAATCCATCCAGCGCAGTCGTTGAGCAAGCTTTTTATGACGAGGTGGTAAAACTTGCCAAGAAGTACAACTTCATGGTGATTAGCGATTTTGCATATGCCGATGTGGCTTTTGACGAATACAAGCCACCCAGTTTCTTGGCCTCACCGGGAGCTGCAGATGTGGGCGTTGAGTTCACAACCATGAGCAAAGGCTACAATATGGCTGGTTGGCGGGTTGGTTTTTGTGCAGGCAACGCTCAAATGATCGGTGCACTGGCTACGATCAAAGGCTACTACGATTACGGCATGTTTCAGGCTATCCAAATTGCAGCCATCATGGCATTGCGTCATACCGAGGCGGCCGTTGAAAATCAGTCGCTCATTTACAAAGGTCGTCGGGATGCCTTGTGTGAAGGCCTGGCGCGGCTCGGGTGGGAAATGAATATTCCCAAGGCAGGCATGTTTGTCTGGCAACCCATTCCCGAGCCTTGGCGTTCGCGCATGAGCACGATGGATTTTGCTATGATGCTGTTGGAGAAAGGCAATGTGGCTGTCAGTCCGGGCAGTGGATTTGGCCCTGCTGGCGAGGGCTATCTGCGCATGTCCCTGGTCGAAAATGAAGAGCGTTTAAGGCAAGCAGTTCGCCAAATCAAGAAGTGTCTGGGGTAGTGCCGTAAAACTCAAAGTCTTCCCACCTCGCAGCCATATTACTCCTCCGAGGGGTTCCAGCTTTATGCAGGTGCTATCGGTGCTCGTTAGGTTCTCGAGCACTAGAGTAACTTTCGAAAATACGTTACGGCCGTAGCGAAATTTGCCAAGAATTTCGGTGGACACCGTTGGATGTAGCCCTACCGAAAGCCTTGGCCACCACATTGGCCTGGCTGACGATCCGTAATAACTGGGGTTGGCATAAATAGGGGTTCCGCGTGGGAAGTCTTCCAACCCCTACTGCCGGTCTCCTCAGCCCGCTATAATTACGCCAGCGAATAAAAAGAGGGTTCTTGCTCGCCGGAACAAGAACCCTCATGTTTAAGGCTGACCAGCTCTTTGCAGAGCTGGAGACCCACAGCCTAATGAGGGCTATCGTCTTGCTGTTGATCTGGCCTCTAGGCTAGCAACTGCTTTACTTCCGTATTTTCCATACCTTCCCCCACAAATGGCACAATCCTCACAATTGGCAGCGAACATGATTGCAAAACTGGCTCTTGAAGATGGAACCGTCTACACGGGAGTATCCATTGGGGCTCCTGGCGAAGTGGCCGGAGAGGTTTGTTTCAATACCTCTATGACCGGATATCAGGAGATTCTTACCGATCCGAGTTACTGTGGTCAAATTGTTACGATGAGCTATCCGCAAATCGGCAATTACGGGGTGAACAGCGAAGATCAAGAAAGCACCCAACCGCATTTATCAGGCTTTGTGGTCCGTGAGCATAGCCGTGTCCGCAGCAATTTCAGGTCCGAAGCTTCACTGGGCGACTTTCTGAAAAAGTGTGGCGTGGTAGCGATCGAGTCGATTGACACGCGGGCCCTGGTGCGCAGGATCCGTTCGCAAGGTGCCATGCGCGGAGTTCTTTCTACCGAAGATACGGACGATGCAAGTTTGGTCGCCAAAGCCAAGTCGAGTCCTGGTCTAGTGGGTCGCGATCTGGTGAGAGAGGTGGTGCCTGATTCTCCTTACCAGTGGCAGGAATCGACTAGCGAGTGGACTTATTTGCAGGCGGAGTACCAGCAGCGCAATGCGGAGAGAGACAAATCCAATGCGACGCGGCCTCATGTTGTGGCGCTAGATTTTGGCATGAAATGGAATATTCCACGGCATCTTGTAGATCAAGGTTGTCAGGTGACCATTTTGCCAGGGACATCGACTGCTGAAGAAGTGATTGCTCAAAAACCGGATGGTATATTTTTATCGAACGGTCCTGGAGATCCGGAGCCGCTAGAGTATGCGATTGGCACCATTCGAGATTTGTTGGGCAAGCAACCCATTTTTGGTATTTGTTTGGGACACCAACTTCTGTCTCTGGCTTGTGGTGCCAAGACGTTCAAGATGAAATTCGGCCACCGGGGCGCCAATCAGCCCGTGCAGCAGCTGTCCGATGGAACGGTAGAGATTACCTCCCAAAATCATGGTTTTGCTGTCGAAGAAGCTTCCCTGCCCGCAGACCTTGAAGTTACGCATCGCAGCCTGAATGACGGGACTGTGGAAGGGGTTCGGCACAAAAAGTTCGCAGCTTTTAGTGTGCAGTATCACCCCGAAGCCTCAGCGGGACCGCACGACAGCCACTACTTGTTCAACCAGTTTTTAGATGCGCTGCGCTAGGCTAGAATTTTCATCCCTTACGCATGAAAAATCTGAGCTTGCTGCATTTTCAGTCAGTCCTTCATCAAGAGCGAGATGACTTCCTGCGCTGACACGGCATGATCGGGATTGTGCTGTGGTATTTGTTCGCTGTTCCGCGCTACATCAGTAGCATAGCGCAAGTACTGTTCTCGCGATTCTTCAACCAATTCCCAGCCGATAGTCTTCAGGACCTGGGGCCATAAATCGCGTGCTTTTTCCAGTGCTGATAAATCACCCTTAACTGCGTCGAAGATCACATCATCCAGGTCTTCCAACAGTCCATTGATAAGTGGTGATTCAATGGACAAATTATGCGATGGCGGATCCAGACTGCAAAGATCATTATTGTTCGTAGATACAGAACGTTTCGGATGGGCCGCATGGGAATGCAGAGGATTCGATTGCTTCATGAATTCTTTTCCTCATTGTCTTGATTGTTTCGTTTTTTTGCAGCCCGACGTGATTGGGCTCTACGGCGGAGTGCAGCTATTCGAGATGGAGCGTCTGTCTCAAAAGAGGCTTCCAGGGTCGATTCGGACGTGTTTGTATCGGATTCTCCTAAATGGCTTGCCAGCATGCTGCAGTGTTTTTCCAAGAGCAGACGCATTTGCGAAAATTCTTTTCGCCATTGCTTTTTTTCTTCTGTTGCCTCGGCACGTTCTGCGGCAAGCGTGGCACTGATTTCTTCTGTGCGCTGGGTGGCTACTTTTAACTCAGCTTCCAACAGAGCTTGTCGTCGCTCAAGTTTTTCAAGCTCTTGCAATTGCTCGGTGTTTTCTTCTTCCAGGAGTTGTAGCTCAGAACGTGCCTGGCCTAATTCTTCTTTCCATTGGGCAATTTTGCCCTCCAGGTCCTGCTCTTCAGAATGGCATTTTTCCAGGTTGTCTTCACGCAGGTCCAATTCGGTTTGCTTGCGAGCAAGTTCTGATTGCCAATCGGTTAATTCACCATGGAGCTTTTCTAATGCATGGAAGGATTCATTCACCCAGGATTCTAATTGCGACTGTTCGCCCCGGAGCGATTTGAGAGGCTCAAGCGAGGCTTGTAGCGATTCGTAAGTATCGAGGCTTGGCATGAAAAGGGGCCCTCAGCTCATCGCAGTGAGATTATGGGACGTTGCGGGTGTGGATTGAGCCAAGTCTGAGGCTTGGAGTTTTGGGATCACTGGAATGTGAGCCAGGTGCGAAAAGGTGGCATCAGGCACAAGCCTCATGGCCAATTGAAAGATAGCTCACAAAATGAGCCTGAGAATAAAAAAATGGCAAGTATTTCAGTGCCATGCGCAGGGAGGGCTTGAAGAATGTGCTTGCAATGCGGTCTATTGGTGATTGCTAAACTTGTCAGAATGTGGATGTTGAATTTTGACAACATGTTTCATGGAAGTGCACGTTTTGGGCAAAACCTCAGTGTATGCATTGCAACTGGTTTAAGATGGCCACCAAGCACAATAATCGCAAACAAAAGCGTCGCAAAAAACGTCCCCACAAACTCGCACAGGCATCTGATGGGAGACTGGAATCAGATAGGATGGGGAGAGTTGATCGATCATCCGAAACACGTTCCGGCGAAGCGTTGGCAGTTGCCTGGGGTGTTACCGTGACCATGTTGGTTTTCTGCAATTTGTTCAACGTTGGGCTGCACACCTATGTTTCGCAAAATCCAGATGCCCAACAATTGGCAGTCCTAGGAGAATTGCTGCTCTTCGTGGGTTCTGTGGTAGGGGCAATTTCTCTCATAATCCTCCCTTTACTCTACCGATTGCACAATGTCGGACCACCACGTGGCATTGCCGTCTTTGGTGCCTGCCTGGCAGCCGCGCCGATCATGGCCCTGTTAATGAAGACACTGCGATAAGTCGGTGGTAGGGGAACTGCTTTCAGAATTTAGGATGGGGGGGGAATTGCCTCCATCTTTTAACTCAAGTCAACCGCTGTCAGGGCAAACATCATGTGGAGCATGATGGCTACAATACACCACGACGCTGTATCCCGGTGCGTTGCGCTTCGTTGCAGACTAGATATCTCTCCCCTAACCCCTCCCCCGAAAACGGGGGAGGCGGATTTGTAGGGTAAGGCCAAGGCTACTGGTAGGGGGCCAGAAGTCTGGAGACATCTGCTACGGAAGGAATGATGGGGTCATCCTGCCTTGCAGGCGAGTTGCAAGATTCACAGGTTAGAAGTCTGCGTTGCCGGGTGTTCGCGGGAAGGGAATGACATCCCGAATATTAGCCATGCCTGTGACGGCTTGAACCATGCGTTCCAAGCCCAAGCCAAAGCCCGAGTGGGGGACTGTGCCAAAGCGGCGCAGATCGATGTACCACCAATAGTCTTCGGTGTTCAGCCCTTGTTCTTGCATGCGAGCGGTCAGTACATCAAGACGATCTTCGCGCTGGCTACCACCAATAATTTCTCCTACACGAGGAACCAGCACGTCCATCGCACGCACTGTTGTTCCTTCAGAACACGTATCCTCATCATTGACTTTCATGTAGAAGGGTTTGATGGAGGCTGGGTAGTCATGCAGTATGACTGGTGTCCCAAAATGCTTTTCTGTGAGAAACTGCTCGTGCTCGGCTTGCAAGTCCGTCCCCCAATGAACGGGGAATTCGAATTTTTCACTGGATTGCTCCAGGATACGAATTGCGTCCGTATAACTGACACGTTGAAACGGATTTTCGATTATCGTCTGTAAGGTTTCGTGTACAGTGTCATTGATGCGCTGCTGGAAAAAATCGATATCTTCCTGGCAATTGGCCATCACATCGATAGCAATACGTTTGAGAAAACGTTCGGCTAATTGCATATTGTCTTCGAGCTGGTAGAACGCTACTTCTGGTTCGACCATCCAAAATTCGGCCAGATGGCGTGACGTGTTGGAATTCTCGGCGCGAAAAGTAGGACCAAACGTGTAGACCTTACCCAGCGCCGTGGCGTAGATTTCGCCTTCCAGCTGTCCCGAAACAGTCAGGTAGGTCGGACGGTCGAAAAAATCCTGAGTGTAGTCGACTTGGGAGTTTGACGTATTGGGCACGTTGGCTGGGTCGAGAGTCGTCACACGAAACATTTGGCCCGCACCTTCGCAGTCGCTAGCCGTGATGATCGGAGTGTGGACATACAAAAAATCTTCTTCCTGAAAAAAATTATGAATAGAGCGACAGATACGATTGCGTACCCGCATCACCGCACCGAATGTATTGGTGCGAGGTCGCAAATGGGCCCATTCACGGAGCTTCTCCATGGAATGCCGTTTTTTTTGTAAGGGAAATTCTTCCGGATCGGCCCAGCCATGGACCATCAGGTCGGCCGCATGCATCTCCGTGGCCTGCCCTTTGCCACCGGAGGGTTTGATTTCACCTTGCACGGTCACGCTACATCCGGCCGACAGGCGTTTAATTTCAGATTCGTAATTTGATAAATCGGCATCGGCAATAACCTGAATATTCGCCATGCAAGTGCCATCGTTTAGCTCGATGAAGCTAAAGCCTCCTTTAGAATCGCGCCGTGTTCGCACCCAACCCTGGAGCGTGGCCTGTTTGCCAATGGCGTCTTCATGACGTGCATTCCGGACGGATAACTTATTCATAGGCTTCATTTCCCTAGAACCTGTTTCAAAACACGATTTGTCGCGAATGTTAGCAACGAAAGGTAATTTTTCTGCATCGTTTTCTAGACTTTACGTTTCTTGCACTAGCATTTTAAAAACGAAAAGCAGGAGTTCAATAACGATCTAGGCTGGTTTTTCTTTCCATTTAAAACCAAGGAATACCAGGATGGCGTATATGACGACCACGCCCAACACCACTTTACCGCCCATTTCAGCCATTGGATTTCCTGTAGCAGTCACCTTGTCGTAAAGGGCTGTTGCTGCAGCTATCAAGGCACCGAGGACCGATGCACCCATCAAAATATTCCAGATCCAGCGCTTGGTACCTTGTGGGCGATCGTCGCCCATGACAGAACGACTATTAAGCATCATGAAAAATGTTATGTAGGCGATCGGCAGCAGCATCATGCCAAAACTAGAAGCAATAATTGCCAACCAGAATTTGGCGGGGCCATCCCAGAAAACGGGCCAAAGCGCCCCGGCAACGCCTGCGAGCATGCATCCCATCAATAAGAGACTCCCTTCGCGAGGTTTGCCAACGGCCTCACAAAAAACAAAGCCATTGATCAACATCAAGATAATGATGGTCGAGAATCCCATTCCAAAAACACCCAGGCCAAACACGAGTTTCGCCCGCTCGACTCCTAGCAAAGGGGTCAAGGCACTGGAGAGATTGAAAGCATTGCGTCGCACGAGAGAAGCGGCAATTTTCTTTTCGTCCTCCGGCAGAGCAGCCATTTCGGCAATCGCTGCCGCTCTTTCATCATCGCTGAGGTCAGCATATTTCTTTGTCTTTGCCAAATCGGGTTGCACGCGTGCGAGCAAAGTGTCCTGGGTGGCACTTGAGAAAAGGGGACTTTCTTGAAATGTAGCAGGATCCTTGCTGAGAAAATCTTGATCTGCTTTACCGTGGAAAGCCTGGCTTGAAGCAATGACCACACAACTGGTCACCAACACGTAGGGAATGGCCATGCCAAGTCCCAGGTCAAATCGCGCCAAGCCTCGAAAAGAACGGTCCCAACCTCGCTGGAGCAAGGAATAGGGCATGAGAAAAGTCATGTTGATTCCAACGGCAGTTGCGGCTGCCCCAATCATGACAGCGCGCTGCTCACGCACAAGGCGTTGATTCCAGAACAGTTGCGCCTGTTCTGAAAGGCCCTCCAGCAGGGATCGAAGGTCTCCGGCAACCTGGGTCCATTGACTGAAATCGGGTAGAAAGCCGGCAAATATTTTTGCCCAATCGAGTACGCCTTCTTTACTCAAATAGATCGCAACTCCAAAGAAACAAAGCACGATCATGGCGATCAGCCCTTTGAGGAGCCAATCAAAAACTTTCGCCGTTTTGCCACCTTTAAGATTAAAAAATAGAACGCCACTTGTAATCAGCAGGATTGCAAAGGAGACGCCAATTTTAGCCTCCTTTGTTTCTCCCAACCCGCCAGGTATGAGATTGTTGTCCAGCGCTTCAAAGCACAGACTGAATTGAGGCATGCACCAGATAATATTTGCCATGCACGTAGCAAACAACCATCCCCAGCCCAGCACAGGATTGATGTGTTTGTTGATCAATCCAAAGGGTCGTTTGCCAGTCGAGAGAGTGACATAGCTAATGGCAGAAAGCATGATCACCCCCATGAGGATAGCCATGAGTTGCAGCCACAGTAAACTAGGACCTCCCAGNATCCCAAGAAAGAGGGCCCCTGCTAAGGATCCGCCTCCTAGCGTAATTGCACTTTGCAAAAAACCCGGTCCCGACAAGCGTAGGTAAGTGCCCCAAGTCGCTAAAGATCCCGATGCTTGCGCCTGTTGGAGCAATAGGCGATCTCTTTCGACGCCCGTATCCTTGGTATCTGACATGAAGCACTTTCTATGAGGGTTTTACTTTCAAAAGCCCTTCGTTCCCAGCCACCGTTCGGCATCCAGGGCAGCCATGCAACCCGTGCCCGCAGCCGTAACGGCCTGGCGATAGTAGTCATCTGCCACATCGCCTGCCGCAAATACACCGTCCACACTCGTATTGGTGCGAAACGGAACGGTCCACTTGAGGTATTTCTTTTCATTCATCTCCAACTTACCCTCGAGGAAGTTGGTGTTGGGTGTATGGCCAATTGCCATAAAAGCACCGGCCGCCGCTTGTTCGCGTGTGCTCTGGTCGATGGTGGATTTTAGAAGTACCCCTGTAACACCCTCGGAATCGTTGCCGAGTACTTCGTCGACTTGTGTATTCCATTGGATGTCAATTTTTGGATTATCGATTGCCCGTTGTGCCATGATTTTTGAAGCCCGTAGTTCGTCACGACGGTGCACTAAGTAAACAGTACTGGCAAATTTCGAGAGATAATCTGCCTCTTCCACGGCGGAGTCGCCTCCGCCAACAACGACCAACGGTTTGTCGCGGAACCTGGGTAAAGCACCGTCGCAAACCGCACAGGCACTCACTCCAGCGTTCTTGTATTTTTCTTCAGAGGGTAGGCCCAGGTAATTTGCCCGAGCGCCGGTAGCAATGATTACACTCAATGCTTCTGTTACTTCTCCACTGAGGGCTTTGAGTTTGAAGGGGTGACCATCAAAATCAACTTCCACAATATCGTCGGTCACGATACGTGTCCCAAAATTGACCGCCTGCTGTCGCATCAAATGCATTAGTTCTGGACCGGAGCAGCCTTCTTTTTGGTGCATGTCGACCATCCATTGATGTTCCGATGGAAGAGAGGAACGAAGGAATTCGCTCAAATCACCTGCTGGAAAACCAGGATAGTTTTCAACTTCGGTTGTGAGTGCTAACTGTCCCAGGGGCAAAGTGCCCTGGAGTCGGTTGTCCTCAGAAACGGCTCCTTCAAATACAATTGGCTTGAGACTTGCCCGTGCTGCATAGATGGCAGCCGTCCAGCCTGCAGGCCCACTTCCTACAATCACAACATGTTCAGGCACTGAGAAAATCCTTTCGCACGGAGTTAATTATCGACCTCGTAAGATTTTGTGTTTCAACTCGAAGAGGCAATCATAAATTCGGGTGGTCTCATGGCATCGATTCACATAACGTTTTCATGGTTTAGCTTCATAGCGTAATTTCATAACACACGCGTGACATCCCTGGAGTCTCTGCCATGTCGGTTATTCCTGTCAGGCCAGAATTGTGAGCATGGCGTCCGGTTCTCTCGAAAACTCCCAGGGGCAACGGCGTGATTATAGAGGTCCAGGCAGATGGCGTAAACCAAGGCGCTTTTGCGGATTGACAAACGGTATTTCTTACCTGTGGGAACAGATGCTGGATGTGGGTTTGGTCGTGGGAGGTCTATTGTTATGATGGAGGAACTTATCCCATCCTAGTTTTGCTGGCTGTCTTCTGATGCTTACGCTTGCCATTGCAGTTTGCTCGTTTTTTGGTTTTATCATCGCTTACCATACCTATGGCCGCTGGTTGGGACAAAAGATATTTTCTCTCGATCCCAAAGCGGTTGTTCCCAGCCATCAATTGCGAGACGATGTCGATTTTGTACCTACGCGCAAGGAAGTAATTTTTGGCCATCACTTTACCAGCATTGCCGGCACGGGACCTATCGTAGGTCCGGCGATCGCCGTTTTCTGGGGCTGGTTGCCCGCCTTGCTGTGGGTCGTTTTAGGTTCGATATTCATCGGTGCCGTCCACGACTTAGGTGCCCTGGTGGTGAGTTTGCGAAACCGTGGACAAACGGTAGGCGAAATCGCCGGACGTATGATTTCGCCACGGGCCAAGGTACTGTTCCTGCTAGTTTTGTTTTTTGCACTCACCGTGGTGCTGGCCATTTTTGGGTTGGTGATTGCTTCCATCTTTAGTCTCTATCCCGAATCCGTGTTGTCGGTTTGGCTGGCAATGCCGCTGGCGGTGGCCGTGGGGTATTGGGTCTATCGCGGTGGTGGCAGTTTAATCCTTCCTTCAGTTTTTGCCTTGCTGCTACTATACGGTGCAATCTACGTGGGAGCCGAGTATCTACCTTTTGCGATTCCAGTCGATTGGTGCGAGTCTCTTTCCGTAGCAATGGGCCTAGAAAAAAATGCCTTGAATCCGACCGTCATCTGGACGGCCATACTTTTTGTTTATTGTTTCATCGCCTCAGTACTCCCAGTATGGGTTCTGTTGCAACCGCGCGACTTTATCAATAGCCAGCAACTGATGGTGGCCTTAGGACTTTTGTTGCTGGGTATCCTTGTTGCAGGAGTTACCGGCAAAGTGGATTTGGCAGGTACTGCGCCGGCTCTGGTGCCTGTAGCCGAACGCCCCCAGGATGCCCCGCCGATTTGGCCCTTTTTGTTTATCACGATAGCTTGTGGTGCAGTCAGTGGATTCCACTGCCTTGTCTCTAGCGGAACCTCCAGCAAACAACTCGCCAGCGAAAACGATGCTCTGTATGTCGCCTATGGTTCCATGCTGTTGGAAGGGGCTTTGGCTGTCATTGTCATTCTTGCTTGTTGTGCCGGTGTTGGAATGGGGTTGTTCAATCGCCAGACCACGTCCGAAGATGCCACGAGCTGGATTCGTCCTTACGAGTACGAGCAACATGTGTCCGAAACAGGTGTGGCGATTACAGGAATGGAAGCCTGGCGTAGCAAGTACAACACCGAACTAGGTTGGAAGAATTTCCGTCTGGGAAAAATGGTGGGATCTTTTGTTGATGGAGGAGCCAACTTCTTATCGGTGCTCGGACTGCCTCTGAAGATCGCAGTTGCTATCATNGCCGTTCTGGTGGCCTGTTTTGCGGCGACTACCCTCGATACGGCGACNCGATTGCAGCGGTATGTTGTGCAAGAGTTGGCCCACACATTGCGAATTGCTCCACTCCAGAACAAATANACGGCCACTTTTTTTGCCGTTCTTCTAGCCCTCTTGCTGGCCATGATGCGGGGGCCAGATGTCGCACCAGGCCAGCCAGCTCCCCATGGCACAGGCGGTTTGTACCTCTGGCCGCTATTTGGTGCTACCAATCAGTTGCTTGCCGGGCTGGCGTTTATGGTAACGGCGTTTTATTTACATCGCCGCAATAAGCCGATTTGGTTTATTTTGGTGCCCATGGTTTTGATGATCGTATTACCGTTGTGGGCCATGGGTTGGCAGATGTTCAATGAGAACAGCGGCTGGGTGCCGCAGCAGAATTATTTGCTCTCCACAATTGGTGGTGTGACGATTTTGCTGCAACTCTGGATGTTGGTGGAGGTGATCGGGGCNTGGCCGCGGGCGAAAGGTGTGCTCGAAGAATCATTACCGCCCCTACCCGCGTCTGAAAATCGAATTCCAGAAGGACGATCCTGTTAGCAACATTTTTAAGATTGCTAAGGGGGAATTGGCCAGCGAAGTTTCCTGGTGCGCCTTCGCTAGCGCTTTACGCAACCTGTGGACTCAAGCCCCCTCCCCTAACCCCTCCCCCGAGAAATACTGTTGAACGCGTCGACGCGTTCAACAAAACTTGATGCGACCAAACTAGTAGGNTTGGAATAAAATTAAGAAAAGTACAACCACACCCATTATTGTCGCAAAGGGATATTGATGTTGTCAATATTTTGTAATGGAGGATATTTTGAATCCGTGAAAAGTTAGGATTCCCGGCTGATTTTTTGTCGCAGGATCGAATTCTACAGGTTTGAAATATGCAGGCCAGGGTGTTTAAAACGCTTTCAGGTTTCTAGAACCGGTTCTAAGGAATTAGGTTAAGCGGATTCACTCCTTGGCGGTGCATTGTCAGAAGTCCCTTTGTTCACATCACNAAAATGCTGCTCTTCTAAGGTTGCCACCACTTCGATCGCCTTGCGTCCTTTGAATTGCCCAGGACGAGCGTGAAACTTGGGACGTCCTTCAACAGAAACGACCAGAGCTTCATGGATGTCCTTTTCGCTGGCGATAATGTCTCCCACACGTAGATTAATCATGTCAGCCGTAGCGATACGGGTTTGAGCAAGCTCGACGACAACTTCAACGGGTGCGGCGGAGATCCGTTGGCCAATCATCTGGATGGACTCACTAGTGGGTGGCCGTTTGCTGTAACTGACCCAACTATTTGCGGACAATTTGTGACTGATGCGTTCTATAGAATTAAACGGTATGCAGAGGTTCACCATGCCATGTGTGTCGCCAACGGTTAACTCAAAACTAACCAAAATAACAACTTCATTGGCTGGTATGATCTGAACCAGTTGGGGGTTACTTTCAACGCGATCTACGGACAAATCAAGTTGCAGTACGTTTTCCCAAGCGTGTTGCATTTCTTTAAGAAACAAGCTGGTAATGCGCGAAACNAATCGGAGCTCAATTTCGGTGAGCGGACGNCGAGCAGGTGGNTCGCCTGCCGTGGTGCCTCCTAGTAGTCGGTCGATGATCGGAAAAAGGATCGACGGATTGATGTCGAGAATAAGTTGTCCTTCTAAAGGTTCTGCATCAATCAGATTAAAACAGGTAGGGTTCTCCAGACTAAAAACAAACTCGCTGTAGGTGAGTTGGTCGACACTTGTCAGTTTTACATCAACAATGGTGCGCAGTAGAGCAGAAAGCGCAGCTCCAAAGTTTCGGCCAAAGCCTTCGTGCATGGTTTGCAATGCACGCATTTGTTCTTTGCCAACCCGCTCCGGACGTTTGAAATCGTATGCGGTAATCTTTTCACCTGGACGCACTCCAAGTGAGTCCGAGGTGACTTCGGCCACCGCGGGCTCACTGTCCATAGCGCTAAGCAAGTTTTCTACTTCTGATTGGCTTAAGACATCTCCACCCATAGCGCACTCNGTTGCATGGATTTAAGCATCGAAAAAAATATTTCTGTTGATCCGAACAAGGATCAGAAAGGATTACCGTATTTGTCCATCTCCGTGAACGACATACTTATAACTCGTCAATTCCTCGATTCCACAAGGCCCACGAGCATGGAATTTATCAGTACTAATGCCAATTTCAGCTCCTAGTCCAAATTCACCCCCGTCATTAAAACGTGTGCTGGCATTTACCATGACGGCAGCACTGTCTACACCCACAGAAAATTGTTGGGCCGATTGGGGATCGTTGGTTACGATTACGTCCGTATGTCCTGAGCCATAGCGATTAATATGGTTGATAGCATCTTGTAAGGAACTGACGACACAAACAGAGATCGTTGGCCCCAGGTATTCGGTGCCATAATCAACTTCACAAGCGGGCACTGCAGATTCGATCAGTTCGCAACTGCGCTGATCACCGCGTATCTCAATACCGTATTCTTTGAAAGCCGCTGGCAAAGTAGGCAAAAACTCGCCCGCAATATCGGCATGGACAAGCAAGGATTCAGCAGCGTTGCAGACACCCATCCGCTGGCACTTCGAATTGACCGTGATCTCGGTAGCCATTTTCAAATTGGCTGCTGCATCGACATAAACATGGCAATTGCCATGATAATGTTTGATGACGGGCATTTGTGCCTCGGCGGCAACACGGCGTATGAGTCCTTCTCCACCTCGCGGAATTGCCAGATCAATGAACTCAGGCAGATGCAAAAAATGACCTACGGCTTCTCGATCGCTCGTACTCACAAGTTGTACCGAGTTTTCAGGGAGTCCTACCTCTTTGGCCGCTTCATGCAAAAAGCGAACTATAGCTTGGCTAGAGTGCATGGCTTCTTTACCACCTCGAAGGATGACAGCGTTGCCACCTTTCACACAAATGGCAGCAGCGTCGGCAGTCACGTTTGGACGTGATTCGTAAATAAAGAATACAACTCCGAGTGGTACACAGACTTTATTGATTTTCAGACCATTGGGACGTTCGGTTGTTGAAAGCACTTCTCCGATGGGATCCGGTAGTCCGGCGACATCTTCCAGGGCTGCAGCAACCGCCTCGATGCGGTCGGGTGTAAGGCGTAAGCGGTCTGCTTGGGCCTCCGTGAGTCCAAAGCTGGGAGCTGCTTCCAGATCGATTTTGTTGGCAGCTTCAATGGTCGAGATATTAGATCGCAGCAACTTTGCAGAACATTGAAGCCAGGCAATTTTGGTTTCAGAGCCTACCAGCGCCAAATCGTGGGAGGCCTGTTTAGCTTGTTTAGCCACTTGGACGCAGTAGGTATCCAGATCTGCAATTTCGGTGGTGGTAGACATGGGCTGAGTCACAATATGCTCTGGTGTCATAAAACAAATAGCAATGCCTGTTGGAGCAGACGATAGCCAGTAGCTAGCTAACGCAGACTTCTTGCAGCCCAGCAATTATCCCTCAAGCAGCAGGCGGGGTCAACGTCGACAGGGGTTGCTAGCTAACACCGCCGCTTGCCATAAATGCCAGCAGGGCTTCTCGAGTTGGGCGAACGTCATGGATTCGCAGAATTTGTACACCTTGGGTGGCNAATGCCAGGGCTGCACCGACGCTCACGGAAGTCCGATCGGCTTGTTTGTCTTCCAGGAGTTTGGCCAGAAACCCTTTTCGGGAGTGGCCCACAAGGATGGGACACTCCAGGCCATGAAATCGCCCGCACTGAGTCATCAGCTCAAGATTGTGCGCATGCGTTTTACCAAAGCCAATTCCTGGATCTAGGCATAGCTGCTCTTGCGAAACTCCCGCCGACTGCAAGGTGTCCAGTTTTTGTTCCAAGTATTTGTAGATATCGTCAACGACAGAATTGTACTGTGGATTGTCCTGCATTGTTTGGGGTGTCCCCTGCATATGCATGGCACAAATGCCAGCCTGCGTTTCGAGGGCCACATCCAACATCGCTGTATCGAATTCCAACGCCGAGATATCATTGATGATTTCTGCACCTGCCGCGATGGCCGCTTGGGCGACCTTGCTTTTGCTGGTATCTATTGAAATAGGCACATTCGTTTGTTGGGCCAAACTTTCAATCACTGGCAGGATCCGCCGAATCTCTTCGTCTGTCGAGATCGAACTTGCATAGGGTCGGGTGCTCTCACCCCNAATATCAATTAGGTCTGCTCCATCCTCAACAAGCTGAAGAGCATGTGCGATGGCAGAATCGGCGTCAAAATATTTGCCCCCATCCGAGAAACTATCGGGCGTTGTATTGACGATCCCCATCAAGAGTGGACGAGGACCAAAGTCTAAAGTCTGGGAACGTAGTTTCCAGTGGGTGGCACGTCCAGGATATTGGTCTGAAAGAGGGTTCATGCATTTGAGCGTAGCAGTAGGATCCGAGTCGTTCCAGTCCGGAAATTTCATACGTTCCTACTCCGGTCACCTCGCCGGGACTAGCTGCGCTTCGTTGCCCAAACTTATGAAGTATCCGGGNTTTTGCGACCGCCCTGCGTGCTTGTACCGTATGGCACAAGTACTCGGTTGCTTTTTACCAAGGTTCTTCCATCGTAGATACGATTTGTTGTGCAAGACGTTCGATGGCCTGCTGTTGGGCCGTGGCAACGGATTGTCCTGCCTNGGGGATGAGAGTTGAATTGTTGCCAATAGGTAGCAGTTCTGGAGGCAAGCCAATCCGATGAGGCGCCCCATAAGGCTGTCGGCGCCGATTGAGCCAGGTAATTTCTGCGAGAACGGCCATCTCGATTGCGCGGGGGTCATCGTTTTGATTTTCGAGGATCACGCGTTTGGTGTCATTAACGAGGCGAGCTGACAAAATGCTGTCAGCGTCGGGTGTGCCGACAACTTTATAGGGCGTATTCAACTCGATCTCTTTGACCACCGCCTCGGTTAGCCTTTCGCCCAAATCCCGGCGATAACTATTGGATTCGATCATGGGCACATAGACAGTGGTAATGTCTGGAGCATACAGGGTGCTTGAGCCAACCTGATAGGATGCGCAACCGCCGAATCCGAGGAGAGCAAGCTGGACCACCGCGATTGCTATGAGGGATTTATTTGCCCGCGTATCAAACGTCGATAAAAAGTTTTTCCACTTGCTGCCCGCAATTTGTGATCCTCTTTGCAGCAGCCTGTACATGCNGAGGGCAGNNCTTTTTCTAGCGAAGAATGGTCTTGGTATCGACATTGAGACTGTCTTTGCCAGGCTCGCTGGCAATTCGTGGTTCGCTGGGTGAATTCAGCAGAGGCACTTGAGCAATCGCCTTACGTTCTGCATTTTCAGGAAAAACATTTACCAGCCATTCAAGCTTGGTTGCAGGTTTGTCTGGCTTGCCACCTAGCTCCTGGTAGCGAGCGAGTGCCTGCTCAGCGATTGGGGACTTGGGGAATTCACGAATGATTTTGGCATAATAGAATTTTGCACTACGGTAGTATTTGGTGTCATCGTAATACTTGGCAAGTTGCCAGTCGCGCTCTGCTAGATTTCGATTCAGCGTGGCGACAGTTTCTGTCAGGCGTTCACGTTCTTCGCTACTTAATTCGCCAGTGAATTGGCTGCGTAGTTGTGTGGCAAGTTTTTTGGCTTCGTTAAGCGGTGTGCCGTCGTAATCGGGGCCTTGGTACTTGCGCAGCTTGCATTGCAAACCGAGCAGATGCGCTTCGAATTGATGTTCGCTACGTGGATATTCGCTACGGATCAGCGAATATTGATAGTCGGCATCGTTGTAGCGGCCACGCAGAAAATAAGAATTTGCAGTCGCCATAATCGCGTCATCTGCCAAAGGCCCTGTGGGATCATTTAAATGGATGTTTTCATAAACTTTCAGGGCATTTCCCAGCGTGTCGAATAATGGGCGTGTGCCATCAAACAAGTTTGGCGTAACGGGCCAATGGGGATCATGATTATGATGTTGCTCCCAATAACGAGCGATTTCAAACTGCCTCTTGATGATATTGTCTATGTAAGGCGAATTAGGATGTTTTTCTAGCAAAGCCTCATACGAGTCGACGGCAGCCTTGTAATCATCCTGAAAGAATTGACTTTCACCCAGATAGAAACGCGCATCCTGTTCGATTTGAGAATTGGGCCAGCGGGCGATCGTTTGTTTGAATTCTTTAGCGGCTTCGCTATATTGTTCGCGCCGGAACAGATCTTCACCACTTGTAAAAGCTTGTTCTGCCAGCTGTTGGTCCGGGCCAAGACCGACTTGTGATTTAAATTCGTTGACCGATTCGGTGAAACTCACATCTTTGAGCAGCCCCACATTCTCTTTTTGGTTCTGGACAATTTTNGCAACTTGGGTCTTGATGGGCCGACCTTCCTGGTCAAAGAAGCCGGGTACTCCATCCACACGAAAACCTTCGCCGGGCACAAACTCGGCATCCCCTTTGTTTTCCTTCCACCATTCGGCCGTACCGGGAGGAGCGCTTTCACCTGCCAGCGAAGGCCATTTCCAGGTCGTCGGATTCACATTTATCGTTGCGCAACCACACGTCCCCAGCAGGGCGAACATTGCACAGGCCACAAGATATTTTGACATATCAATGGATGGCGAAAAGAAAAGGAGTAGGGAATAAAAATGTGCGAATCTCACGCTGCGCGCAGACAAACACCAAGTCGCGAGACAGTACAAAGGGGCCAGCATTAGAGCAAGGGCAAACCAGGTGCCGTGCTAGCAAATGCAGACCAGCGGCCGAGGCATAATCTAGAATCGGTCTCGGAAGAGAGAGAACAAGGGGGAAGGCAAGCAATAAAAGGACAGGCAAAAAGCTAGAGAAAGGACAGGCAATAAAGGAACCGATTTTTGGACTGGGATTCCCCAAAGTGTTGGTAATATTAAATTTACAGACATGACGGGGTTCACGCTGTCAGCTTATGTGCTGATTACTAACATATAAGTTTGATTGCCTGTCTTTTTCTCTTTTTCTCTTGTTTTCAGCTCCTCTTTTCCAATCACCCTTCAGGGGGGTAGGGCATGTGCGGAACACTCGAATGTTTAGTGCGCTAGCCTTATTGACCGACTCGAAGCTATCGACTCGCAGCAACTCGGTCAAATTCCCACTCGAATTCGTAGGCGGTCGTCGTGCCGCTTTTTTCGTTGCAGATGATCAGCAGTGGTTTGCCCGTGGGACTGGATTTGGCAGGGATCAACACGAGTCCTTCGGGACCACAGTCCATGAGGCCATCTTCGTGCAAGGGAGGTAAATATTTCAGGAATTTCGGATAGGTTGGCAAGGAAAGATCGTAAATCATCACTCCTCCAGTCCGTTCCAAGCCGACCATCGCCAGGCGATGCTTGCCCACCTGGCCGATGACGATGCTTTCTGGCTCAGGACCCCGCTTGCTACTCCGCTGATCAGGCAGACTGTCGGGAGAGCTGTCAGCATTGAAGCGGTCTGCCGCTTCGTGGGCTGTAATTTGCTCAAAGTCGACACCGCTGTCGTAGGCTAATTGGGGTACTCCTTTGGCATTAATCTGCCAGACCGAAAAAGACCGAGCCCCAAAACAGTGGAGTGCGTCCAAGTCGCCATCGTTGTCCATGTCTCCAGAGACTTTCGAAACATGGAGATGACCTAGTTGGCTGGGGTGTAAGAAATAACGTGCGTCCAAGCTGCGATCTAAAGCGAGACCGTACTTACCCAGCTCAGTAGCCGGGCAGTGGTCGCTGTATTGTAAATAATCGCGCGTTTCGCCTTCATTGGCCGTCAGCAGATAGGTTGTCCCCCCCTCTTCAAAAACGGCGATTCCATCGGGCTGATAAAATCCCAGCACGGGCCAGTGGCGGACCTTGCTGCCGCCATCTACGTCGCTGGCATCCAGGCCTGTTGTCTCGGAGTGGTCTGATGGATTGATCAGATGGCGAAAGTTTTTCAGTCCCCAGGGATGTATGGAGGCAATGCGCGCGTGCTCCAGATCCAATTCGGCCACTGCGTTATTCTCTTGCAGCGTAATCCATGCACGTTTGGAATTGGGACCGATGGCAATGAACTCTGGCTCCAGGTCCTCGGCGACGGTTGCCTGGCCATCCGGATGGGTCGAGCTAGGTCCAGTCAGTAACACACCCTGTTCACGAAGTTTGTCACGCTGTGGGTTAAATTGTTGGAAGCCTACTTCGTGCAGGTCGGCAGATGCTAATCCCTGCGACAGATCCAGGACTGTGATGGATGCCTGGGGATCAAATTGATAGTCGTCGGTTGGCTCCCCCTCATTGGCAGCCAACAAGTACTTGCCATGAGGAGAAAAGGTAACCATGTCGGGCAAAAAGCCGGCTGAAAAGGTGGCCAATTCCTGGCAACTCTTTGCATCGTAGAACCCAATCTTGCCACGCTGGTGTTTGTCGTCTGCTGCCCAGGCAACGGCAATTTTTCCCTGGGACCAGGCGACACTCGTGGAATGGAAGTTCTTCGGAGCTGCAATGGATCGAACTCTATTACCAGTCAAAGCGTCAAGTTGATTGATTCCTTGGGCAGTCGTCACAAAGAGTTGGCGTTGCTGCGGGTCGCAGCAAACAATTTCGCAGCTGCTTTCTTCCAGGAATGTTCTCCACAACACTTTGGCTGCCAATTCATCTGCTGACGCAGAGGCGAATTGAAACAACATCCATGCTGCTGCGAGTGTGTAAGCAATGCACGTATTGTTCTGCAGGCGGATTGTTCGCTGATAAGACATTCTAAAAGTAACAAATAGGATTGGTTGGTGAGCTGAACGTAAGCCATAAGTATTTTTTTGTCACAGGTGCACGGTACTTGTTGGTCAATAAGATTATGTGATTGTTGCGTTAAGGAATTGTGAAGAGTAAGTGGGTTTAAAAAGGATTCGTTTACAAAGCATGAAGTTTTGATGAGTTGCAGACTTCTGAGAGGCTGAACTGTTGATTCCGATTCGCACACAGATACAACCGATATAGTTGCGTGCATCGAATTTACACGGATCACCTGCAAGCAAAGAAAGAATTGTTTGCGCTGCGTAGATCCAACACCGCGTCATACAAATATCCAAATATCAAATATCAAAGGTTAATGCGAATGAATAACAAACAATCGAAATGGTTTTGTGCGATCCTGCTGTTGTTTTTATTGCTGTCAGAGAGCAAGGGAGTAAAGGCAGAAGTCTTGATCAATGAAATTTACTTTGATCCTCCGGGATCAACGGGAGATAATTTTTCGGAATATATTGAGTTGCGCGGAACACCTGGGATGTCGCTCAACAACCACTATCTTGTTTTTTTAGAAAACGAATCGAGCATTACTGCGGATGCTGGATTGATTGAAGCAATGTTTGACCTGAACGGAAATTCACTTGGCACGAATGGCTATCTTACGATTCGTCAAGCAAATAATTTTTATGGCCCTCCAGCTGCTGGAACCACAGATCTTGTCAATGTGGGTACCAGGTTTGGTCGGGGGGCGCTTGCTCCCAGTACGGTCGGTTTTTCGGACACAGGGGACGATGGCAAGCTAGAAAACAGCGGGTTCACCGCGATGTTGATTGACATCGGTGCTGGGGCAGCACCCGTGCTGAGTCAAGATTTAGATGTGGGGGACGATGGGATGTCCAATGATACCTTCCCCGCAAATTGGCTGGTTGCCGATTCGCTCGGAGTCATTAGTGAACTGAGTGAGACCAGTGGTCGACTGTATGGTGCGGTCAATTACAGCGTGGGGACACCCGAGGGTGGCCCCAATGTCGAGCCAGGAGCAGTTTATGTTGATGTGGGTGGTTTTGAAATTGAATACATCGGTCGTTGGGGAGATAGCACAGGCTCGGCGGCTGGCGATTGGCACGCCTCGAACGGAACAACCGACTCGTCTTCGGGATACACGGGCGGCGGCGATTACCGTCAAGCGGGTGAACCTCACGGTGTCAATCCTGTTTATCCTCCGGGTCAGTTGGTGGAGACCAACCAGGGCGTTCCTTATGGAACACGCTTGACCGACACTCTGGGGGATTCCAATTATTTCGTTTTGGATGGCGACTTTGATTTCACACGCGAGGCAGATCTCGACACACACTTTAATGGGGTTGTCGATGGAAACGATTTTTTGACCTGGCAACAGCATCTTGGTATCGGAAATGGCAACGATGCTACCCGTCAGCATGGCGATGCCAACGTAGATCGCGTGGTAGACAATGCGGATCTCCAAATCTGGGAACAAAATTACGGGACAACTCTTGTCGTTGCGGCCCAAGCGGCTGCCCGTGTTGCGGTTCCTGAACCCAGTACTGCACTGTTGATTGCCTCAGCAATCGTGTTGCTAGGTAGTTCTCCTCGTTCGCGAGTTGGCAAGTAGATAGGTTGCAGCTCGTGTTGAATTACGTGCTTACATCCTTCGGATAAGTAATGATTGAGTTCAAGATGAATAAAACATGGAAGTATAAGATATCGCAACAGGGTGGTTTTACGCTCGTTGAATTGTTGGTTGTTATTGCCATTATCGGTGTGCTGATTGCCTTGCTACTACCTGCCGTCCAAGCAGCCCGCGAGGCTGCCAGGCGTTCGCAATGTTCTAATAATCTTAAGCAAATCGGTTTGGGATTATTGAACTACGAAAGCGCCCGAGGTCACTTCCCGCCGGGGCAGTACAAGCCAGAGAACGTGAATGAAAAATCGGCCTATTCTTGGTCGGTTTGGCATTTGCCTTATATCGAGCAGCAAGCTC
>PATG01000026.1 GCA_002713555.1 Planctomycetaceae bacterium | reverse complement strand
CACCATGGTCCATGTGAAGCACGAGGAATACGCGTAATGTTCGAATCATACGATCTGCATCTGTACCTTCTAGACCCAACAAGTGAACAAAATTCTCCACCATACCGCGCTGAGGCTCGCTGGCCACTTCTGGAAGTCCACGACCGCCACGTAGACGGAAAATGGTTGCCATGAGTTCCGGCATTCTTGAAATTAGATTGAGTCCGTCCGCACGAATATCGCCAGTGGTCTCGGCAACACCCAGAGACTGAATTCCGATACTCAACCAATCCATTGGGTGCCCTGATCCAGGCGTTAGAGATTCCAATACACGCAATGCACCGGTCGGCAGACGCTCGGCCCTCTGAACCAACTCGTGTCGGAAATCCTGAGATTCCTGTCGGTTGGGTAACCGTTTCTCAAAAAGAAGGAAAATGACATCTTCAGGACTCATCTCGGCGAGATCACCAACCGGGTATCCACAGTAGTGCACGCCCTTCTTCGGGTCGACGAATGAAGTTCTGCAGGTTCCGACAGGAATCCCACGTAGACCTGTGTCAAGGTGGTCCTTTGTGACTTCAAAGAGTACTTCCTTGCCATTTTCGTCGCTCATGCAGACTCCTCGGCCCGTGCGAAAGGCGCGTTTGGTATAAGGGCAAGGGTTGGGTGTATTACACCCAGAATCTCAAAACCAAACCGTAAGTCGGGGAATCATGGGCACTCGAGAACCTTGGTATTCTGAGGGTGTCCGTTTTGAATGCCAGCCGGATTGTGGTAAATGCTGTGACCAACCAGGCGGCGTTGTTTTTCTAGCAAAACATGATGCTGAACGATTGGCAAATCATCACGAAATGGAAGTCGAAGCATGGTTGGAACGAGACTGTACTCGAAGCCGAAATGGGCGTTACATCCTTCGTTCTAGAGATGAAGATGGCATCTGTATTTATCTCAATGACGACAAAACCTGTCGCGTGTATCAAGCCAAACCAGACCAGTGTTCAGCCTTCCCATGGTGGAATGAAAATTTAGTTTCAAATCGAGCTTGGCACAAAACGGTTCAATTGTGTCCAGGATTGCGACAGCCAGAAGCCAATGTCATCTCATTGCCCGTCATCCAAGGACACTTGGACAAGGATCGGATGGCTGAGAAGGGATTCAGAATCTGGTCAGACTGAATGGAAATGGCCTAATACCTGCAAGTCTAGGCAGTGCCATGCGAACCGCGCCAAAAGTGACCTTGATTGTAGGAGCCTTGATGTTGGTAGGGAGTATCATTGCGATGGTTGCTGGGTTTGGTTCAATCGACCTTGACTCTCCAGAAGAGCAGATTTTCACAGGAGATGCACCTACAGAATGGGAAGCTGAATTGAATTATTTGTCAATTTACTTTGTCTATGTTGAGGAAGGTAGCAACGTCTCCGCTGAAATTGTTGGAGGCAACAGTTACAACCGATTTATTCCATGCAGTGAAGATTTCTCATGCCAAGAGCACAATACACGTGTTGGATACACATACATTGGAGATCTATCTGTCGAGAACAATGGAGTATACCGAGTAGAATTCTCAGGTGAAGGCGAGGTACTAGTCACTGAATTTGAAATCAGCACAGGCGGACTCATGGGAATTGTCGGCGGATTCTGGTGCGGATGCTGTTCTGCAATTGTACTCATTGTAGGCCTAATTATGGCCCTTGTGATGAAGGACAATGCACCTGCACAAATTCTTGTCATGCCTCAAGGTGGTGGTCAGGTTAGTTTTGCTGCACAACCGGCAAATTATACCCCGGGGCAACCTGTTGTGATGAACCAAGAAGTGTCTTATCAACCACCGTTGCAGTCTGATCAACCGTGGGAACCACCACAATCTGGCGCCTAGTCCACTGGCAACAATACTCGTCGCTTGAGTGGCCATAGTATCGCCTTGGGAGGTTCATTGTCCTCAGGAATCAAGACCGGATGTTTACGAGCTTCCAGAAGGTCTCCTGGATTGAAATCTTCAATCTCTGGGGCATATTCACCAGCACTCAATTCCTGCAATTTATCAAGATGGTTTTCAATCGCCAACATTCGATCGGTAAACGACACCAATTGATCTGAAGATGCTGTGTCAACCTTTCGAGATATGTGGTGGATTTCTCGATTCAACTCCCGCAATTCAAATCGATGCTCATGGATGATTTTCTCTAAACGACCTAAGGCTGAATCCGTCAGTGCATCGATGTTTTGGCCTACTGGAATTTCAGGTCGATTCACCACTCTAGTGCCGCGCTCTGCAATCTCTCGCAGATGCCCGCGTAAGGTATCAGACGTCAAAGATTCAATCGCATCGGTAGAAGAAGGAGAATGGAGTTCAGGTGGAACGTAGTTATCCGTAAGTTGAATGCGCTCGCTGATGATTTCTGCACGATTTTCCGCAGTCTCAGGAAGAACTGAATCCAATACCTCAGAAACGATTTGGGCACCCTTGGCTTCTACATCCATTCCATCCTCTTCGGTAGATTCAACGATGGTTGGTGCTTCGCCGGAAAGCAACTCTCGAATATCGACTGCACCCACCAACAAAGCACCGGATTCAAGTGCCAAGCAAACGGTTTCAAAATCTGCTTTTGCCCGACTCCATTGGCCTCGACTGCGACTGACAATGACTTGCAACTGCGGGTCGGTTAATGATACACCACGAGACAGAGTATTGCGTCTAAGAAGAAGCAGCATGGTGGCCTCAGAAGGTGACCCTAGCTCGACATGTACGCCAGAGGATACTGCTTGTCGGAGACGGCCCATGGGCAATGAATCAGCTGCCAAACGTCTCGAAGAAGTAAGAATTACCTGAGCGCCGATGTCAATCGCCCAACCAATCACATTGGCCAGATTTGCTGGGCCTGATGGACGCATCAGAATGCGATCCGTATCATCGATGAGCAATGTACTGGCATAAAGAAGCAAGTCATCCCAACCATCCGGGAGATATTCTGGAAATGTTTCTGCTGTTACCAAGCGCACATCTCGATCGGGAATTCCATTGTGTAGAGATTCGCCAATCGCCCATAATAGGTGACTCTTACCAGTTCCAGCCGAACCATGAATCAGCAAAGGATTCAGGCGACGTGCAGGATAATCAATGACCTCACTTGCGGCCTGAGTTGCAATTCTGTTTGAGGGGCCTTGTTGCCATGTTCCAAAATCAAACCCTGTGCGTTCAGGCAAGTATGGGGGCCAATGTCCTGCAAATTCAAGTGATGCTGGTGCCGGCCCGGGTTCTACAATCTGAGGGGAACCCAGGTCAGCACCAGTGATTGGTTCGCCAGGGTTTAGACCCCGATGTTGATTAAGAACTTCACGCCAAATGGGCACCACAGGATCACTTGGGTTTGAATCATCTTGACCGACTACCCAGCGTGGAATATCGGCTGGGAGCCGAGAGGGCTCGCCTTTGAGGTTCAACGGACTGTCCTGCAGAATCTTACCCCTCATGTCTTCCAAACGAGATTGAACCATCTCTGCATAACCTGTATCATCACCACTTAGGATGCCGAGACGTTCCAACGGAGAAGGCCCGTCGACGGGTAAATCATGGCGCTTTGCAAACCGCGCCTCTGCGCGAATTCGTTCTCTAATGGAGATGTGGTCTAGTAAGGTACTCTCTCCCTTAGGTCCCGAATCGGAAGGTTGTGAATCGCCCAAAAAACGCCGGCTACGCTCCATGGCTTCGCGGAGAGGTGTGCGGAATGCACTCATTTTTCAGCCTCCTTAAGTGCCTCTAAAGCGCCATCAGGATCCACTTCAAATTGGTCGACAATCTGTTGGATTTCAACACCCGCAGACTCCAGTTTACGAAGTCGCTCCCAAACGGTGATCTGCGTATTACCACTGCCTGTAAATGCTGTCTCCATGGCCCGAATGTGAGACTTTTCGATATCGGCCAATCTCCCAGTCAAGTGTTGCGTTCTCTGTGCACGACTACTGGCTTCTCGAACCGCTTTGTTTGAACTCAGAGGAGGTGCATCTTCTGAGACATCGCCTCCTGCGGCGGCGCGACTCGCAGCGCTCATTCCAATTACACGCATATTGGGACCGGTATCGAAATGGACACCTGGTTCGACTATACGCGCTCGACTCGCAGCGAAATCCAATTGGTCTCGATGAGTGATTACCTCATCAGGAAGCTCTACTTTGGCCTCGACATCTCTAGCTCGTGAAGCCGCCAAATCCATGCCTTCTTTCTCGAAACGGAGTGGGTGCTCAATTTGAATCTCACCAACCTCAACAGGATTGAGGTGGACAAGACCATCCTTAGCCATCGACTTGGCACGCACCTTTCGTTGAGCATTCCCTCGATGATTGACCGTTGGAGATTTGGGTCCCTTGATTGCAACTGTTTGTGATCTATCCTCGAACACTTCAATGGTCTCTTCAACATGCTCTGGCTCAGATTCTGGAACAGATTCTGCTGGATGTGTGATTTCCTCCTGTTCAGGAATTTCACCTCGATTGGCAGATGGAGCTGTAGCCCAGGCCGGTAATTCCGAGTGGTCTTCTGTGGCCTCATTTGCTGAACCTGTGACTGCTTGAATTTCTGAATGACGCTCTTCTCTCCAAGCATCAACGACCCCACTAATCGACCACCTGTTGCTAGATTCATCGATTTCAGGTTCTAAAGTGGGCGCTTGCACTTCGACGATTGGTGCGGGGATTTCAATCTGAGTCCAATCATCAGAACAGAAGGGATGACCCTCTAATCTGGCGGGACGCTCTGCCCAATGGTCGACCCGCGAGGTATCGAGCATGTCGACTTCACGGAGCAAAATTGCGCGTTGTCGTGTGGTGAATACATCGAGATCAACGGGGATCATCAACAAGTGATTTTGAGTGGTAATCGAATCAATCAGTGAACGAATAAGATCAACTGTGCGATCAAAACCATGTAGACCAACGAGGAATTCAAGCCCGTCGATGATGATAACGGCTCTTTCAGAACCGAATAAGAACCCCTCAATCTCTCTTCGAATATCTTCAAGAGTCGCCTTGCATACCTGCTCCCCTTCTCCCTTTTCAGTCAACCATTTCGTGAGAGAATTCGGTAGAGCATGTTCATCCTCAAGGCGACTCCCGGAAATGCGTGAAATCACCAACAATGGGTGACCTATGCGCCCCAAGTGGGCACCAAGAGCGAATAATTGCCCTGGAGATTGGGAATCAATCATGGCAACCATGCCCGGCAACAATTCTGAACCAGGGTGAAATGGTAGTGGAGGCAATTCAGTCTCTACAGTTGCCGAATCATCTTCATCTGGCATCCAAGCATCGAGTCGTTTCCACTGGCGACGCTTACGTTGTCGGCGCGCCCACCATGCCTCTGCCTCAATATCTTCACCCCAAGGAAGCAAATCTCCTTCATCCATATCGAGCATTGCAGTGGGGTTAAGTGACTCAACTCGATCTAAATCGATTTCTTGATGTCGTGACAATTGACTCCCTTCGAGTGATGCGGCTTCTTGTAATGCACCCAAGGCAGAGTGGCCCGTTAGGACGTTGCCTTCAGCATCCTCATACAGGGCCATAGAGGGGGTCCCCTCTCGAACCGTAATTTGGCCGACCGCACCACCCAGTGCACCCGCCTCACAGCGAATATATCCTGTATCCAAACGCTTCTGCATATCGACCAAAAGCAGTTCCAGCACACCGACGCCACCGCGTCGAGATTCGCTGACTTTGCCTCTTGGAAGTTCTACCATGTTCTCACCGACGCTATGCGTCGCCTCTGACGCCTCTTGAATCAACCGCCCCCCAAAGGGGGCGGGAACACGATTTCTGAAGTAGAACAAAAACGCCGAGAGATTCAAACAATGAGTCGGTTTCAGAAAAAATGTGGAACTTACTGAGCAACAGTTGAATTGGCTGGATGCAGGTGTGGAACAATTCAATGCCGGAAGATTTTGGCACGCACATGAAGATTGGGAATATCTTTGGAAATCACTCAAGGGAGTTGCCGCTCAAGAGCTCATTGATGGTGTACAAGGCCTGATTCAAATTGCAGCGATGTTGCTCAATCACGAACGTAAGAAAGTTCGAGGCGTAACAAATCTGTGGACGAAAGCAAGTTCGAAACTATACCCTGTCATGGATGGCCTCTTCGGAATTGATGTGGGTCGCCTGTATGCGGATTCAGAACCATTCCATGAGGATGTCGAGCAATTCTTACTGGTCGCAAATACTGTGAAAATCAATCAGCAATCTTGAGGAGATGGACTCGATGCGCCTGATATGGGCGAACTCCCTGCCGGGGCGAATTTGCTTTCTCAAACGCAGATTTCTGATGATTGGTTAGATCGACGTAGCGTATGGATTCGCAGTGGAATCTATGGCATCATTTGTGCACTTTCCACCTATGGGATTTCCCTATTGGTAAACAATTCTGCCATCAATTTATTCACCGCTTTCGCCGCCCTCATCATCATCAATCGTACTGCAAATATGTTGAATAAATCACAGGAGTTACTGGAGATGATTGCCATATCTTCTGGGCACCCCTGGCATGAGTCAGTAAGTACTGACGACACTTCAGTTTTTGTTAGAAGTGAAAATGAGTGGGTTGCATTGACTCCAGATGTTCGTTTGTTTGCAACCGATGATCCATTGCTAAATCGTTCTTTGCTGCGAGATGGCGATGCGGATGGTGATGTCTTGATTCGATGGCCTGGGCAAATTGATTCTCGTGTTGTTGCGCTAATCAATATGGCTCAAGCGTTGGCGACAGCCCAAAATCGAGATGAAGGTGCCGAGGATGATTTTGAGTCTGCGCGTGAGCGAGAGAATACAGCCGAGGGTGTCCTAGAACGAGAGTGGTTGGATACCGAAGGTGCCCTTGAATACGAGCCTGGTGCTTTACTTCGAAAGTTTAAGCAATCAATGAACGGTGATGATGGTGGTAAACGCGAATCGTAAATCGGTATCTGTTTTTGACCCGTAAGACAATATGCGTAACAATTTGCAAACCTTGCATGGGTTGGAGGGACGATGTTGGAGACCTCCCCAATGAACAGCGCCAACTCATCGAAGGAGGGGGGTTGTCTCAGCGTTTCGCTAAGCTACATCTCGGCATAACGCATCCAGCATTAATCGGAGGATTCTACGGCTTCTTGGTGGCCATTTCTCTACTACTGCCCATTTGTTATGCGAATGGATGGAATCAGGAGACTTTGCGTGATTGGGCATTCCTCGGTTTACTCCTAATGTTGATTCTGGCAATCATCGCACACGTTTCTCTGTTCTTTGCGACAATTTTGCGACGCCCTCCTGTTTCATTGCGCCGCGCTTGGGTGTTCCCCATGCCCTTTCTAGGCCTATCCATCATCAGTGTGTTCTTTGTAACCGATGTTGAATCTGAACTTTCAGAAATCATGGCGAATGGGTTTGTTTACCTTGGCTGGATTCTACTATTAGGTCCCGGACCTGCGTATATCCATCTCTCTTGGGCACCCCGCTGGAGAATTCTATGTCGTCTTGAAGAAGGATTAGATCCGTTTGAAGGCTACCTTCCGGAACCTGAAAATGATGACGACATGGAGAGTTCTGACAAAGACATGGAGGTTGTCATCGATTCAATTGAAGAAAACCCACCGGTTCTTTACCAATCAGACTCCGAAGAGTAATCAGATTAGACCGACTTCGCGGCCCGCGACTTCATAGCCTTGCAATACAGCATCTAGTTGTGCATCTGTCAACCCTGCAGACAATTGATTGCGAACCCGAGCCGCATCTCTAGCGACCATGGGGAATACGATGGCACCTGCGACGATACCTTGGTCACGTAATGCAACAACCAAGTCCTTGGCCACACGACTATCGCCACACATGACAGGGATGATTGGTGTGGTTGAAACTCCCAAGTCAAAACCGAGTGATTCCATTTCTGTTCTGAATTTTTGAGTGTTTTCCCACAGCCGAGCATGGTGTTGTGGCTCATCCATCAAGACCTCTACCGCAGCTTTCTGTGCGGCTGCGACACCAGGGGGTTGACTACCGGATAGCAACCACGAACGGGAGTGATTGAGTGCATGCAGGCTCATTTGTTCACTGCCGGCTAAAATACCACCTTGGACGCCGAGGGCCTTAGAAAATGAGCCTACTTCAAAGTCAACTCGACCTTGGAGAGAAAAATGATCAACGATGCCTGCACCGCGGTTACCCATCACACCTTCCCCATGGCAATCATCAACCATGACCATCGCATCATACGTTTCGGCCAATTCGGTGATTTCATCTAAAGGACAAATGTCCCCATCCATCGAAAAGACACCATCGGTGATGATGAGTTTACGATCAGCATCTGAATGGTTTTTCAGAGCCTGCTCTAAGCCCCCCATGTCATTGTGTGGATAGACCTCGCGTTGAGCCTTGGTCAAACGTACTCCATCAATGATTGAACCATGATTTAATTCATCGGAAATGATGACATCCTGTTTACCCTGAACCAATGTTGGAATCAAGCCGACATTAGCTGTGTATCCCGCACTATAGATTAAACTAGCCTCGACACCCTTGAATTTAGCGACCGCTTTCTCGGCTTGCAGGTGGATATCCATCGTTCCAGAAATCGCCCGAACTGAACCGCTACCTGCGCCGTATTTTTGGGTGGCTTCAATCATTGCTGCAACCACTTTTGGGTGGGTGGTAAGATTGAGGTAATTGTTGGCAGAGAGCATGATCATTCGTTTTCCATCGACGGTGCATTCGGGTTCACTCGCGCTTTCCAAAGTCGGAGGGTCCCAATTGAGCCCTCCCGCGACCAACTCTTCGTAGCGCTCTGCCATCCACTGATGTTCACGTGCCATGCATCGTCCACACGCCAATGGCTGTTGATGCTTACGCCAAGGGATTATGACCAAAACATGGCACGACCTAATGTGGGCGAAGTTCTGGTGACCATTCTAGGGACGGCCCAAGATGGCGGTTTCCCTCAACTCGGCTGTCAGCGAGAATGTTGTCTCAGCGAGATAGCCCACACCCACCCCCGGTATCCAGTTGCCCTCGGTATTCGTGGCCAAGATGGTAGCCATCACATGATTGAAGCGAGTCGGATGATGTATGCACAATTCCAAATTTGGCAACAGTCCTTGGGTACCCAACCTCCAATTCCAAATTCCATCACCATCACTCATGCGCACTTGGGCCACATCGATGGACTTGGGTTGCTTGGCAAGGAAGTAATGGGTGCTCAAGGCGTCACGNTTCATTGTAGCGAATCAGTTGCACAGCATATCGAAGACACACCAGCATATGCTGCACTGATTGAGCAAGGTTCAGTTTCGCTCAGCGTTTGGCGTAACAGTGCTGCATTTTCTCCAACGGCAGAGTGTGGATTNACAATTCAACCCTTACCCGTACCCCATCGTTCTGAATTTAGTGACTGCCATGCCCTATTGATCGAGTCCAGTGAAAATCGTCTGCTCTTCTTACCCGATCACGATTCTTGGGATGAAACCCTAAATNATCACGACATTCGAGATTNNTTNAATGGATTAAAAGTCGATGTAGCACTGCTAGATGGGACATTTTGGAGTGAAGACGAACTTCAGAATAGAGATATCAAAGAAATCCCGCATCCGACNGTTCAAGAATCCTTGCAACGATTAGGAGTGAAGCAAACAGGAGACCCCGACATTCGGTTTTTTCATCTCAATCATACCAACCCGCTCTGTAACCCCCAATCTGAACAGAGTCAGATTTTGAGAGACATGGGTTGGTTGGTGGCGAAAGAAGGGGATTCCTTCACGCTTGAATCGTTATAGGGTAAAGTCTGCGCGCTCCGCACATGGAGTTGAGTGGTGTCGTCAGTAGTGGACTGGGGCGAGCTCAGGTTTTCATGGCCCAGGAGCACTACCAATCGCAATTCAAGGAGATTTTGGAGCGTGAAGTTTGGCCAGGCACCTTGAATGTTCAAGTCAGCGGAGAGCACCTCTCCAAATACGTCGCATTGCGTAACTGCTCAGGTGTCGATACACTCGATATTGAACCGGGAATTAAAGCAGAATCTGAATCGATTGATGTCTCAGGAATTAACGCACTCCGAATTCGAGGTTTTTTGAGAGAAGGTCGCTCATTTGGCGGAGCAACAGCTTTCCTCGCGACATTGAGAAATGCAAATTCATCCGAGGGAGTTGAATGTGCCATTTTGATTCCAGACTTGACNCGGCATGTCGATGTGGTCGAAGTCATCTCTGTAGATTATCTACGGGACTCATTGGACCTCACTGATGGCGATGAAGTCTATCTCACAGCTCGCTAAGGTGTGAGAGCCAGGCAGATTGATGCAATTGATCCTGCTCACTTCTAGCCTTACTCGCCCACAATCGAAACGCTCGACCCGTTGCAGGATTTTCGGCCAAAAGGGGCATCTTAAACCCNCCATCTGCCTTCTCAGTCAGATGTGGAGTTTGAGGATGAGAAATTTGCCACAAAGTCAACCACTCTGGCCCAGAACGGCCAAAATCTGCTGGTTTTTCTGGGTTTGACAAAGCAGATTCAACTTCATTATCAGTCCAGCGATTCCGAGCCAGNCCTAGTAAAGCCGAAGAGATTCTACGAACTTGATTCCAGACAAACCCTTCTGCTTCGATGGAAAAACCTAGNATTTGCCCCGATGCATCCAGCCAAGGCTCGCAACCCAAGACTCGCTTAATCGTCGAGCGACCCTCTTGAGGGCGGCAGAAATTGCGGAAATCATGTTCTCCGATGAAAATATTGCACCATGATTTCAATTCCTCAAACGTTACGTTAGGCCAGCCTTCCAAGGCCTGTAAGCGGTACAGATAGGTTCGAGAAGCTGCATTTCGTGTCTGAAAATCTAGACCTACCTGTTGAGCNGCCCAAACCCGGATGTCCGTCGGTAAAAGATCATTCAAGGCAGTAATCATCGCCCGTTCTCCACCGCTTTCCCAAATCTCTGAAGAAATATCGAAACTTGCGATGTTCATCCTTGCATCGACACCACCGTCAGTACGACTCGAAAGTGTAACTGGGTGTGTACCGTGCTGACTCCAGTTTAGATGGAATAATGCGGATTCGATTTCCCCCTGTACTGTGGGAACGTCGGGTTGCACCTGGGATCCTGAATAGCCATTTCCAAGATAGCCGACAGCAATGGCGATTCGCACCGCCTCAGCCATCTGCGTCCCTCACTCACTAGATAGGGTAGAGATGGCGTCTTCGGGAGAATAACCAAGACCACCAACGGCCCAAACAAGGGCCTGTTTCAACCAAGGTTGAATCATTGGTTCGTCTCTGCCTTGACCAACGCGCTCGATTGCATCTACAATTAGACGACTCGCATCAAATAGCGTATCTTCGACAGGGATATCTGCCAAATCTGCCATTTTCTCAAGACGCTGATATTCTTTGATTGCCATCGGAATCCGCCCACAATCCAAGCAGAAGTTTGCGAAGCTGGCTACATATTCGAGGTTCTCCTCATCAAGCGCCATGGCTTTCTTGTACACTTGCATGATTTTCCCAGCGGGCACGTCTTCTTCCATATCGATGGAAAGTCGCATGAATGCGGCTTCTGCCCATCCATAGTGACCAATCGGGTTTTCAGGTTCTAAATCGATGAGTCCTTGGAATACATCCATGGCTCCTTTGAAATCTCCAGCTGACATTGCTTGCGCGGCCTTGACCATTATCTCGTCTGACATCGACCCCTGCGGGGTCGAATCTCCCTATGAATGAAGCGGCGTGAAAGATTCACTCAAATATCAGATAGTAAATCGTCAATGTCGGCTTCCCCAGCCTCCTGGGGATTGTTGCTAAGCATGTCCTTCATTTGCATCAAAACCTCGAGCTGTTGGTCCTGCTTGGTCGCTGTAGAGTTCTCGTGTTGCAACTTGTTGATGAGATCAAATGCCTCTTCCCACTGACGAATCCCATAGAAGGATTGGTCAGGCGTAAATCGTTCAGTCTTAATCGTACGCTGGAATGTTGCGAAGAAAATCATCTTGCGCAACATACTGAAAACACTCCAACCTCGCTTCGCTTCACCCTCTGCGTTGGATGTGGTAGTGGCTGAATTGCTACCTGGGATCGCCACACCACCGCCCACTGATTCAGTGCTAAGGTGAGAACCATCGCCGATGTCACAGTAAATCGTATTGTAGCCAAACAGTGCACCCATTGGAGTACGCTTGGTGTGTACCTTGACGATGTCTTCGTGGAGTACACGATGTGCATCTCGCTCATACAGGAACCACTGGTAGTGAATGATTCTCTCTGAAGTTACCGCATACAAGAAACTCTTCTGGTAAAGGAAAGTCAGAACCATGAAAGTCCCAGAATAGATGATTCCAGCGGTTGCGATATCATATCCGAAGGGGATGAATTCCTGCTCAGTACCCCATCCAAATGGAAGATTGGAAAGCAGTGTGTCAAAGTTGATGACCAAGGGTGTGATAGAGACTAGAATCAGATAGGAAGTTACCCAACGACCACTGGCAGGGTGATTGATGACTCGGTTAATCCAAGTGAAGAATAACATGACAAATGCAAATCCAAGGCCATTCAGCCATCCACTGGCTTCAACGAGGAAATAGAACACCGACTCATACCAAGTTGCATCTTCGGGGGCACTGGCCCAATCGAAGAATAGGTGAATGCCGAGAATCATAAATCCAACAATGTACATCGGCATGAAAGCAAAAATCGAACAGCGTCGTGTCAACATGATTTCCTCATTCTCACCAATACGCAGACTTTTCTGCAGACGAGCTTGAGTTTTCGCAGCCACTTCCGCAGGTGTCATTGGGGTCGATTCTTCTTCATCTTCTGTCGGAGCCATTGATGGCATCATCGAAGGAATAGTCTCTTCTTCAGTCATAGTAACACCTCTGTGATAGACTTGTATTGAACAGCGCAGTATTTCATGCTATGGTACACATTATCTTCAACTTTAATCAATGCAGCAATCCCCAAGCATGCTCGGCGTTGCCATGAACCCAATCAAAATCATCGAGAGTGCGTACACCTCTTTCATCAAGAATCGTTAACGATTCAACCTCTAAAGGATATTCATTGTATGTCAAGTGACTGACCAATCCTGCACGCGTCGGTTGATCAAAGGTCCAATGTGCTCTATTCGCAGCCTTGACTTTGAGACCAACTTGAGTTCGACCGTTCCATACTCGAATAGAAAATCGTGGAAGCAAATCCCCGTGCGCGTCACAGTCAGTATCGGATTCAGGGGGAAGCAGTTCAACTTCGCATCTTTCAAATCGCTCACTGCGGCCTCGCTTTTCATCATGAAGTAAACCTGCTGTTCGGATTGGTAATTGGGCGACATCACGTAATTTCCACGCTCTAGAATCTCTTGCGGTCATGGAGAATGATGCATGCGGGATAAACCAATCAAGATAAGTTCCATCGCTGAAGTGCAAGAAGCCCCAAAACCAAGGGATAGAGGGTGCTTGAACGGTGACCTTTTGGAAGTAAGCCGTTCCTTGTACGTTGTCTTGACCGACCATTCCATGGCATTTACAGGCATGTAGGCGGATGATGTCATAGCCCATTGAATTACCGAATACGTTGTTGGAGTATGCTGCCGAGGATGCGGCTTTAGTCCAAGGTGTGATTTTCAAATCAAAGAATTCAGGGGCTCCGTTCTCAACCGCAGTTGCATCACCCTTACACTTGAGCCAAAAATGGCTGCCGTCATCAGAAAGTCCCATTGAAAGATCATCTGAAGCCACGGGAATCACCGCACCAGAACCCGGGAACTCTCCAGTCCCAGGCCAGTCTGGGTGTTGGCCATCCATGGCGACAATTCGAGCTTCCTGCATTACATAGGGCTCATGCATATCCTCGCCATCGTACCACCAAGCGCAAACCATACCGGGCAACGTATGTCGGCCATCTTCATCGATATGAAAGCGGCCTTCGGGTTTCCATTCGTGTTGATTTACACGGACATGAGGGGCATCTTTGGTCGACCACAGTACCATCAGTTGACGACTACGCTTGGGATTCTTCGCATCTGGCAAGACGATTAGCCACCACCACCACCACCAAGAAAGACGGCGCAATGGAGGCATCGTATCCAATCTCCACAACGAAGACAAATCTCCTCCGAAGGTCTCAGGGGGCTGTGTTTCGATTGGATCACCTCAATGTAATTCGCGCTTCTTAAACATCGATTGGCCGATTAAAATTCCCACAGCAGTAATCATCAGAAGAACGAAAACCGACAATGCCATGTTTACCAAGGGATTTGTGGTCGGAAACGGCGTACCCCAAATCCCCCATAATGCAAGTTCTGTAGGATTGAAATCCCCAATCGACCAAGCAGGTAATTTGGTCATTCCATACATCATGTTCCAATCACCCCAAACCAACCATGCGGTTGAATTGATAATCTCTGTACACCAAAACGATACAGACATCGAAGTTAGCGCTTTCATTTGTACCGAAGACCCACTCCCTGCGGTCCCCAAGAGCAACATGAAAAACTCGAAGGTTGCATAGAAGAAGACCGCGACATACCCGAATTTTCGTCCAATCAAACCAAAGGTGACGAAGATTACAGAATACACCAATACTGCGAGTAGTACCGCTAACATGATGCCAAACCAAATCCCCAAATCTGAAAATCTGAATACGGAATCTCCTGGCCCAAAGAATCCAGTAACCAATGCACACAACAAGATGAGGCCAATGAAATAAGGCCAAGCAAGCCCAAGGAAACCCAATACCCTATACATCAAAATCTCGGCTCTAGCAATCGGTTTGCCAACCAAATAGTGCAGAGTTCCTGCTTCCTGTTCATTTCGAATGAGGCCTGTTGCTAAGAACATTGGAAGGAATAGGCCCAAGACAAAGATGAAGCCAAACTTGGCAAAACCAACAAGGAATGAGCGATGGACTGTTTCCTCTAAAAATTCGGTTTCATTTGGATCTTCGTCCACATTGGGATCTGCATCAATGGAAACAAGAACACCATTGCTATCGTAATTGTAAATCACGTTGCAATCAATCCCGTCCCCGTTCCAATCTCGATCAAAGGGCTCTCTAGCCCAACAATCACCATCATCGTCAACATCACCGACGCTCTTTAGTTGGGAACCATCCCAATCTGACGGGTCTTCATCAATCAACCCATCCCCATCATTGTCAGTGACCCAATCCGGTAGATTTGGCCCGTCTGCCATTGCATCGATGTAAAAGAGTAAGACAATGCTTACCAAGATGAATCCAACTCCACCTAACACCCAAGTCGAACGCTTCTTGCGATATTGTCGCATGGTAAATTCTGCCACAGCAGTCGCCTTTCGATCAAGTTTGGTCCATACGGTTTGAGAGAGATTTCGCTTGGGTGGACCCGAAGTCATTTGTGGAGGAGAGTTCGGTTGCATCACGAGCGTCCTCCAATCAAGTATCCCAGTAAAGATTCCAAGTTGTCATCTGGATTTTCAATGGCGGTCACTTGCACGCCTGATTGTACGATGAGGCTTGGCAAATCTTGATGCACATCTGAGAGATTGTTTGTTTCGATAATCAGTTCCTGCGGATTGGGGAACCGCACGCCATACACCGACGGATGGTGTAAGACAGTTCGCCCCAATTCACGAGGGCTTGGGGTTCTCAGAAGGATTCGGTGAGGAATATGGTCGAGTAATTCTCGAATCGCGTGCAGATTGCCCAACGCCAATAAACGACCATTGTGTAGAATGACAATTTGTTCTGTAATTCGCTCAATTTCCGATAAAATATGGCTGGTGACAATTATGGTTTTACCCATCGCACCCAATTCACGAATCACATTCATGATTGTTGTTCGAGCCAGAGGATCACATCCTTGCAGAGGCTCGTCGAGTACGATTAGGTCTGGTTTGCAGGCAATGGCACGGGCTAGCATGACGCGTTGAAATTCCCCTCCCGAGAGGGTGCGAACCTCGGTCTGACGTAAATGGATAGTGTTGGTCAGAGCCAAGGCAATGTTCGCTTGTTTTTCAGAAACTCGATTTGTTAAGCACAT
>PATG01000025.1 GCA_002713555.1 Planctomycetaceae bacterium | reverse complement strand
GGCGAATATTACGCAGCGCTAAAGAGAATGGGCTATCTCGTCAATTGTTAGATGCCGCACAGGAATTGCAGGATGGAGTATACCGTGCTGAGGCGCTTTGCGGGTTGTGTCGCTCATCGGAAATGGAAGATGCTGATCGTGTCGATTGGGTTCCTTTCATCATCGACTCTATGCTTGAGGAAGAGCGGAGTTGGAGGTTGGCTGAAAGCATCGGCATCATCGCCAAATCCACTTCAAAGTGGCCGAGAGGCAATGCAAGAACATCGATGATTGAGGGTTTAATCTCGTTGACAGGTGGATTGCCGACTGGAAAAGATCGAGTTGATGCGCTGAAATCAATTTCCAGCAGAGTATCGCAATCTCACTTGCCCGAGCTAATGTTACTGGCCATTGAGAACCAGGACCTAGAGGCAAAGGCCGCCAGACCGGTGATTAAGGCAATGGTTCAATCAAGGAATCAAGAAATGATTTCACAGGTGATGCCGATGATGACCGAGGCATCTCCTGACTTGGCTGTCAGAATGTTGGACAGTTTACATCGAATTAGTACTCAGGAGAAAATGTTGATTCAACCCAGTGCATTACAAACCGCACTTCCGCTGTTGAAGGATGCTGATTTCGAATCTGTTCGGACGATGTGTAGCAATGCTAGAACCGTGGATGATGTCAAATTACTCGCGGATACTTTGCAAGGTTCTGATGAAAGAGCAATCCGATTTGCTGTCACGCTGGCGGGTCGTGCGGATCGCGCAGGAGATTCAAACCTGGCAGAATCCATGTTGGAAAAAGCGGCTCACGATTTGGCGGGACTTGAAGGACATGTACAAGTGAACATAGCGAAAAATATTGCTAAAGGGTTCGAAAAACTGGGTTTAACCGAACGAGCGTTGGAAATAAAACCAGTTCGTACCCCCAAAGTCATTTCAACCAAAATCACTGATGACGATGTACCTCGAAAGGGACACACGTTAGCGCTGGTCGGCACTTACGAAGGAAGTATTGGAACCCCCCATCTTCGCGCATTGGCCCGCGCTGCAGGAATTGCTTGGGGGTTCGGTTTGGATATTGCACTCATCGATTGGCCAACTAAAAATCTAGAGGAGCTTTGTGTCCGCGCAACCAAAGAATCGGGGACTGCTGGCGTAAGCCATTTGGCGGAACTGCTTGAGGCTGAGCGGGTGACACTCCTATCCTCGGAGGCAGTACTCAGTGGGGCCCTCGGACAACCCATTGTCACTACGCATCAGCCCAAGGGTGGTTCGGTGGACTTGAATTCATACCAAGGGAGCCTGTGCGTCATGATTGGACTCGGTCGAAATGGCCTACCAAGCAATATTCTAGATGCTTGTGAAGACCAATTTGAGTTGACAGGCATTGGTGCGAGTTTGGAAACAGCGGTGGCGATGGGTGCGATTGCTCAGTGCTTGGCGAACCTGAATTAGCGTCGGTTCGTCCATGGCATAAGTATCGATTTGACAATATGCATTGCAACATCGGGGTTCTCGTCTAGTCTTCGCATACTGTACTCATACCAGCGATTCCCATAAGGGATGTAGATTCGAGTTCGGTGACCTTGTCCAGCCAATTTCCGACGTACATTTCCTCGTACCCCGAGGAGCATCTGAAACTCATAGCCTGGTCCTTTTCCTGTTCGTGATGGCCCTGCATTATCACGGGTATCGATGCCTGAAGAATTCATTCCTCTTTCATTAAGTTCAGCGATTGTATGCTCTATCACCGGCATATCATGTGAAGCAATGCCGACATACGCTCCAGCATCGAGCATTTGAGTGATGTGTGAATTCAATGCATCTACAATTTGTTGATATCCCGTTAGTGCGATATCCTCGGGTTCAAGGTAGACACCCTTGCAGATTCGGAAGTCTGCGGCTCCACCGAGTTTTTCGCAAACAGAATTGATGTCATCACTGGTGCGGAATAATCTAGATTGTAGCACGGTACCAACATTGGTTAGGCCTTTTTCATGCATCGACAGGACAATATCAATGGTGGATTGTGTCACCCGATGATCTTCCATATCAAGTCGAACGAAAATGTCATGTCCAGCGGCATTTTTGAGAAGTCGCTCGATATTTTGATACGCAGACTTTTCATCAATCAAAAGACCAAATGCAGTCGGTTTGATACTAAGATTCGCATCTAAATTGTGCTCGACAATCGCATCTAGAACGCGGTCATATTCATCGATGAAAAATTGAGCCTCATCTAGTGTAGAGATTTCTTCACCGAGTACATCAACAGTGAAACAGGCCCCTTCCGAACTCAGTTTCTTCATGACTGAGACCGCACTTGAGATGTCTTTTCCGGCAACATATCGTCGCGCCACAGCTGCAACCAAGAAACGTGGCATACATTTGGTAATGGTGACCATGAACCTTCCAAACGCACCCATCTGTACTCCTCCGGCGACACGCAACAATACCGAAGCACCTTGACAATTGCTAGGGCGAATTCCCTCCAATCGCGAAGGTAGACCATTGGCCTCGATTGTCCAAAACCCAAATGCCCTCGCCACTCCGATTGACAATTTTACAACCGATCTCAGCACGAACGCCAGTCACTGGATTCGAGTTGAATTGCGCTTCTGACCACAGCAAATCTTGTCTCCATCCTGTGATGAACCACGAACCTTCGTTCATGCATGCATCTTGAATTGAACCATTGACATTAACCACTGAGATGCGTTCTGATTCCGAGTCCCACCATGCCATTCTATTCTCACTCAAACCGAGCAACCAATTGCCACCTTCACCATGCCAAACTTGTTGTGTACTTGACTTGAATTGGTGAATACCTTTTCGAATGACTTGTCCACTAGAACCCTCAATTTCTGCCCATCCGCCACCCAATGAAAATACCCAAATCGAATCACCGACTGAAACCAAATTGATCACAACATCACCATCTGGCAAATCACTTAGCAAATCCCAAGTCAGTGGTTTGCGCCTCCAAATTTCTTCGGAATTGATACCAATGCGATAGATGCCTCGATGGTGAGTACAGAATACAATGTTCCCCTCATGCTCGCAGAGAGCCAAGGGCTCTGCATCAAGGATGTGGGACCAGACTGCACCTGCGACGTGGTGATGATTGGATTTACCCGCATCAACTGCGACGCGAAGTTCGGACATTTCTATACCAGATTTAATCGGTTCTCGCAAATCCAAAAGTGCCAATCGCGCAAGCGATAAATCTCGCTCAACCCATGTTGAAACAAGAAAATGCTCGCCAATGAGTGCAGAATTCGTGATGTCTCCAGGAAATGGATGCCGAATTGGATCTAAAGAATTGAGGCGTTGTGGGTGTAACAAGCACAACCCACCCTCAGTATCAATGAGTAAAGCACGCTCATCATTGACCAAAAAATACCGAGGTGGAGTCGGCGTATCGGGCAGTGACATGATTGCTTGGCAGAGGCCACGATTCAAGAATGAATGGGCGGAGAATACTGAATACAAATGACCTCATGCCCTTGCCAATGGTGACTTTACTCATCGTTTCCGCACCCGATATTGCATCGGTGATTCAAGGAGAAGCCTTACTCGCACGTGGAGGTTGGGAACCGTGCAATCCTGTCGAGGGTGGCGAAGTCTGGACTCACAAAAATGCAGGCGTATGTCTGTGGTGGTTCGGGGGTCGAGTGCTAATGGAAGACCAACTAGATACTCGGTTTTCGCAATCATCCAAAAAAGAGGTTGACGAAGTCATCTTTCTTTCTCGCCATTACGCTGCAAGTGCCCGGCCTAGTCTGACGCTTCACGTGATTGGCGTACCTGGAGAAACTCCGCATGGCGAAGTTGCCGAATTTGGTGGTATCAAGGGGCAAGTGGTATTGCCAAATACGAGGTTTGCTGCATGGTACCGACTGATGTGTGATGCAGCCCACCAACACCAATTGGTTCCGGAGTTTGAATTGACCATCGAAACAACTCACCATGGCCCTTGTTTAGCAGTGCCAACGATGTTCATTGAAATTGGTTCATCTGAATCCCATTGGAACCGAACCGATGCCGCTGAAGCTTGGGCCGATGTGATGGTGAAAGGATTGGGATTGGATGGTGGAGATGGCGAGGGTGATTGGAATACACTCTCACTTGAAGAGAGAAAAGATGCGAAAATCATGATCGGAATTGGCGGTGGGCATTATGCTCCGCGACATACAGATGTGTTGCGAAAAACAAACTGCTGGGCTGGACANCAATTGGCAGGTTATGCACTTGAAATGCAGAAACCTGAGGATGAAAATTGGGACCCCGATGAAGGCCCGTACCCCGAAGGAGCATGGAAACACTCGATTCTTGTCAGTGTAGAAAGTACACGTGAGGCATTTCCCGATGGAAGGGTGATGGTCCACTTGGACCGTAAATCGTTCAAAGGTTGGCAACGTCGAGTCATCAAGCGTTGGCTTGAACAACTAAATGTCCCAATAGGCAGAACGAGTGACTTTGAGTAATCACTCGTTCTTCTTTGTATATCCACAGCGCCCACAGTGTTTCCGATCACTATGAATCGCTAGGAACACACCTGGTCCACATCCATCCTCAGGGCAAAACTCCTGCTTACGAACTAGCTTTCCATCTTCGACAGCGTACTTAGATGGTTTCGATTTTTTCCAATTTTCACCTGAACCTGCCATCATTCTTCACCTCCAGCGATTTCTGCGGCTTCAGCAGGTGCTTCAGCAGGTGCTTCAGCAGGTGCTTCTTGAGCGGGTGCCTCTTCAGTAGAACCAGAGTCTCCAGCGAGTTGTGCATGGCGCTCTAGGATGTACTTGGGTTCCTTCTCCAAGTCTTCACGGCTACCGTATACGTATGCATCACCTGTAGTCAAAGGCTGACCAAAACGTGTGCTGACAGATTTGACCAAGATGCGATCTTTCGTTGCACCTGGTTCGAGTTTCACGACAGCGGAGATGATCTCATTTCGGGTAGGTGTTGGTGCCCCAACATGTCGCCATTGCCACGAGATCTCAACGCGATTCAGAATTGAGTTTTCTTTTCGATCGATTACTTCCATTTGCTTCCCTTCCTGTTTACTGGTGCCTTACCTTAAGAGCATAATTTCCTGGAGCATCGATGCCCAGTGTGCGCGCAACTTCACTCCGATTTGGTTCAAGTAAGATGGTCAGACCCTGCCAATCAGCACTAAGGTGAGCATCTGGACAGCGAGAACATCTTGGCTCTACGGCCTTGATTCTCTCGAAATCATCCTTGTTCTCCTTCTCCCAAGCTTTGCGCTCTTTTTCATCTGGCTTACGACCATTTTTGGTAGTAAATGCCAGAATTGCAAGTGCCTTCTTGTTCTTCGCCTTGAGTTCGTTGTTGGACTTGAGCCACCAACCTAGATTACCAGTTTGAACGTCGATAATCATGTGACACTCGGTACATGCAAGTTGTTTGATAGGCATTTAATTCAGTCCTCCTCATTCAACCAATCGTGTGCACCGAGTGCAGTTTGCTTGCAGGTCAAACCAATTTTACTCGAGCGAGGATCGTGTGGATTTAGAGACAGTGACACAATGCGTGCTCTAACGGCAGTTCCTTCAGCCAAGTATTTCCCTGATTGGCGGCCTTCGATTCGACGCAAACCGACGTTGATGTCGATTTGCTCATCCAAAATCTGGCTCTTGTGAAGAAGTGCTTCCATCGGGCCAATCCGAACGAATGCGCCGAACTCGTGAACTTCACTGACTGCGCCGTCTACGATTTCATTGCCGTCCATCATAAACAAAAGTGCCTTGAAACGCACTTTTTGATAAATCGCACCATCGCCGTGAATGATGCGACCTCGACCTTGCAACTCATGGTCCAAAGTTAGTAGAATGTAATTTCCGTCATCATCGAATTTCCCCTCAAAAGCATCGTGAGCCAATCGGTCTACATGCTCTGACAGCGACTTACCCTTTTCGATGTACTCGGCTGGAATTCGAATGGTATCTTCAATCATCTCAAGACTGTACATTTGTTTGTCCTCCTCTCGAATTTACTCTTTCAGAAGGAGGTTGCCAGGACAGAAGACCCGTAAGCCTCCCGTCCCTCACCGGCTTCCGCCTCCAGAGAAGAGGTCGTCCAAGACAAATCGGCGACCGAAGACCCCTCTATGAACGCTTCGCAAAATCGCAATTTCGGAAATACCCATTCTGGGTTACTNTGTAACCCATGAATACCCCTAGCGTACGAACGTTCAAGAGGTGTTCTGCGACCATGATGACCATGGCGAGCGGAGGCGTTGGATTCCTACGCAATCAAATCCCAATGATGGGGTTGATTGTTCTCCTCATCGGCCAAAGCATGGTTCCATTCGCACTCGTTGATGATTCAACTTCACAACCTACATCAGGGAGAGATGNGAATGTGTGGACGGATGGCGGCATTCATTGGCCGCAGTTTGGGCGAACACCTGGGCATGAATCGATAATCCCTGCACACGCACCGTCAGAGCCAGGAGGAGATGAATTACTCAGCATCACAGACCCTGTCGTCAACTGGATCCATTATTCAGATGAAGCCATTGGTGTTGAAACACTGGGCGTCCCTGTNGGCAACTTCTCAGGAAATATTGACACTAGTGGACTTGTCCTCGATTCTTGTGCAAGGGACAGTCTCTCTCCAGTTTTCGTGCATCAACAAAACATTGGTGGTAATCCACATGCCATTATGAAAATCGTCGACGGTGATACCAGCCAAACCATGTGGCAAGTGGATATTGGAGCCATTGATTTGGAAGTTAAATCCACACCGATGATCTTTGATGTCGATGAAGATGGAGCGCTTGAAATCATCATCGTTTACGATGCTAATGGCCAAGCGACCGTCGAGATGTGGTCGCCAAATATTGAATGTGACGTGACAGGATGGAAACCAGGTGGAAGTCACGAAACTGAGCGATTATGGCGATGGAGCCATGATACCTTCGAAATGGCAGCGGATCGAACGTGCCAAACCTGTCACAGACCTGTCGCACAACCCTTGCTTGCAGATTTGTTCCTCGATGGAAGTCCCGAACTTGTTCTAGCAATGATGGATGATATCAATGATGAGCCCAATGTAGTAGCTCTTCCCCTCCCCACATCAGGTACTCCAAGCACAATATGGGAAGTGACCATGGACAAGGGGACACATCCTTCGGACCCAGCATGGGTGCAGATTGACGCTGTCTCCTCTGCGATTTTGTTGACGACGATTGATGAAAATAACGGAAACATGTGGATTTGGCGACTCAATGCTGCCAATGGGCAAGTCCAATATGATGACACTCTGAATAATCTCGATGGAGATACGGCGTCGCCTCACGTCCGACTCCCGGGCCCAATCATCACACAACTTGATTCAGACCCTGCACCAGAGATGGTTGTGACCATTCCTTCCGACATGGATGGAGCCGGAACAAGTGATGGAGCAGAATTTGTAGGACTCGATGTTGTTGATGCTTCAGAAATATTCTCCTTCACTTCGTCGAATGGATATGCTGACGCACCCCCTGCATTATTGGATACCGATGAAAATGGCATTACTGACAGAATCTGCTGGAACACCTGGTACAGAGACGGTTTTTCGTGGCATGGTATGGTCGGATGTCACAACTACAACGAAGGAAATCAAAACACATTCCTTGATTGGAACCAAATCATCGAAGGGACGTCGGGTAATCCGAACGACGAGATAGCAGTCTCCGCGCCGACTGCAATGGATATTGATGGAACTGGATTAGACGAGATTATCGTGACCTTTGGAAGAACGATGTACGCACACGATGGGGAAACTGGCTCCCGTTCATCAATCAACGCAGAATGGGTTTCTGGTATCGAATTACCTCACAGAACGTGGGCCAGCCACTCACTGGCGGACTTCGATAATGATGGGGCGCTTGACTTACTCGTCGGAGATATGCTCATTTCACAAGCTGGTGCAGATATTCGTCCATTTGAGGATGGATTAGCCATCACTTTCAACCCGAGTACACCCGATCCTGGTGAAAACGTCACAGTGACTGCCTATTTTGAGAATGCAGGTACAGATTCTACAGATACAGACACGTTCGCTCGAATGTACGTCGATGGAGAGCTGAAGTATACACACAGAGAGGGTGTGCTGGAACCGGTGTCGCCGACAGGCGATGGTAACTTTGCTTCATTCTCATTTGGTTGGGATGGAGGATTGGGTGAACACACATTTGTCCTCCACTTGGATGAACACGAGAATGTTACCCAAACCCGTACAGACAACGATGTGACGAGTACGGTTCTGAATATCATCGCACCTTACAATGTCAGTATTGGCGTCCCACCCGATCCCGTGCGAGTCCTACCAGGTGGCCAGCAAGACGTTGTTCCACTCATCACATCAACAGGGCGCCTTGCTGGTACGTGGAGTATGGCCATTGACACAGCAGGGTTACCCACAAATTGGACATTGGTCGATTTGAATCCGAGTGCGTCCACTGGTGTCGAGATTGGTGTTGGAAATACATGGAGTCCTACCCTAAGAGTCACGGCCCCACAAGAGGCGTTGGGCACTGACAGCGGATTTGTTACCATCACGATGACATTAGACCAGGATAATAGCGTCACGCAGACGGCAATTCTAGCAATCGAAGCCGAGCGAACTCGAGGACTTTCCTTACGCGGCGCTGATGGGACTGCCGTCTCAAATGGTGTGGGCATCCCGGGAGAAGCTGCTGCTGCATGGATTCTCGTGGAGAACCTTGGTAATGCACCTGAAACCGTATCCCTCCAATGGAATTCAACCGCTTGGGGCAATGACATCACATTGCATGATTCGACAGGACAGCAAGTCATTCCATTGACCCTTGCACCTAGCGAAATTCGAGAATTAACCGCGCGCCTTGACGTACCGGTTACTGCAACCCTAGGCGACAATGTTTCCACTCAATTGACCATGTGTATTGGTGCTGGTGAAAATGAAGAATGCCGACCGATTGGACTCACATTTACTGCCAATTTGGTCCAAGTGATACCNCCGCACATCCGCTCGGTTCCAGCGGATGACAGAACTTGGAATTTTGAGGTTCAATTCCCCTCTGNAGTGGACGAAATGGAATGGGATATGGCCAGCGCAGGAATGGTGATGCCTGGATGGAACTGGGAGGCCACGGGTGCATTGACCATCGACGGAACCACTCTGCGTGCTAATGGTAACGCCGGCGCCCGTGTAAGTGGTAATTTAGCGGTCGACATGCCCTATGCAACTCCNCCCATGCTCCATACATGGACCTCGGAAGAAGCAACTCATGCAGGAGCAACGCTGTCTATTTCATTACAGGTATTACAAATTCATCGTGCCGAAATTAACGTCACCTCACCGATTGATCAGCCCCACAAGATGGATGTAGGCATTCAGGAGACTTTGATGCTACGACTGTCGAATCCAGGTAATGGACCCGATGTATTTGATCTATCATGGTCGATTGTTCCGAATTCAAATTTCTCTGAAGACCCTGGGCTGGACATACAGTTCCCCTCGACACAGTATGCACTTGGAGCGGGCGAATTGAGAAGTGTGCCGGTTTCCATCACACTACCCAGTGAAATGGCTGCTGCAGTCACAATGTATTTGCAATTCGAAATGGGCTCACAGGGTGACATTGGAGTTGTTGCCACAACAAACATGCTCATCGAAGCTCGGCAAGACCACCGCTGGGAAATGACCTTGATTGCAAACGGCGTTGAGGTAGAGAATGGAGGGACAGTCAACGCCGACCCAAATACACAACTCCAGTTTGAGNTAAATGTTAGCAATATCGGAAATTTGGTAGATCAAATTTCAATCAACCCTACAATCGCCATCCAAGTAGCAGGTTCGGATGCGGGTGCAGGTTGGACTGCATGGGGCGACACCAGTGGAGATATTGCAGTAAACAGTTCTGAGATTCTACAAATTGGAGTGAACGTTTCCGCCACAGCATGGAAGGATACGGAAGCAACACTCTCCTTTGATGGATTAAGCGATGATACGTCCATTCCTGCATTCGTCATTCACATCAAAGTCAATCATGTCCCTGGATGGTGGATTTTAGCAGGTGGAGCCAATTTAGACATCGACAGAAATGGTGCCAATGTAACACTCATTGTGGAGCAACGTGGAAATTCGCCTGCGACNCCTTACATCAACGGGTGGGTTGATGTTGGTGGCTGGACACTCAACATCAGTGAAAATTTACCCACCTTAGCCCCCGGAGAGAGTACCCAATTTAATTGTGAAATCATCCCACCAGAAGGTGCAATTTCCGGATACACTGTAGAACTAACACTCCGGGCCCGAAACTCAGATGGTTCAGGCATGGGACAAACCACACTCCCACTTCGGGTCGCAGCTTGGCACGACTATGCTCTGGTACACGATGAGGCATGGCTTATTTCATCAGCAGGCGGTTTACCCCTGGCCATGATCTCCAATTTGGGCAACGCTCCGACAACCATCGATATTGAGATTCTCGGACTCCCTGAAGGTTGGACTCTGAGTGGCCCCACCCAAGTGAGTTTGGGGGTTGGTGAAAGTGCAGGTGTACCATTTTCAGCAATCCCTTCAATGGCAAACACAGGGTACGGGAATAGCGTNACNCTGCGGACCAATGATGAATTTAACACACAGAAGGAAGTGACTTTGACACTAACTCAAAGTGATCGATCTTGGGCCACAAGTCCAGTATTGTTTGGTACATCAGGCGACGTATTAGAACTCAATTTTAACCCTGGTTTTGAGGTCAGTTCGGTACAAGAAGATGGTGCCCTTTTGGAAGAAACGAACGAGGGGGCTTGGTTATGGAATGTACCCCNGATTGATACTGAAGAATCGCTAGTTGTCGATGGGGTTTCACTTGAATATTGGGCCCGTGTACGTGACCCACCCACTCGAACCGGAACCTGTGTGGTGAACACCCTTGATTCAATACCAGTCGCACAATGTACAATTCAAAATGGCACCAGTGAAATTGATTGGACCGTGATGCTGAGAGATGAAACCGGATTTATCATTGACCATGTCGTAGGGAATATCGATAGCAATACAAGCCTCAATGGAATCAATCTTAGTGCTGAGACATGGCTTCCGGCACCTGGAGAGCACACGCTAGAAGCAATTCTTTTCGACGAAAATGGTGCTGTAATTGCCAAAGATAGTCGCATAATCCTGATTCGAGATTCAGATTGGAATCTGGGCATCACAGATGTTGAGGTTCGTGAGGATGGTGGAAAACAACAAATCGTCGTCTCAACCTCGCGGATGAATCACTCAAAGCTCTCAGATGCGAAATGTTACCTGCAACTGAGTGCAAGTGGTTGGAGTGGATCAAAACATCTTGTGGATGTGGCTGGTGATTTAGCACCACAAGTTGAAGTCGATCGCCCCGATTTAACAGTGGGTACAACCGTGAATCTCGAACTATCTTGTGATGCCCCCTGGGATGAAGACTCCAATGAGGCTGATGACCAAGGGCTGATTGTTTTGCCTGCTGGAATTGCTGAACCTGGTGAAGAACGTGACTATGCCCTTCTCCTTGGCAGTCTCGTCATTGTTTTCGGAGCGATGGGATTGTTTGGTTTGATTCGGCCTGATATTGGGCCGAGAAAAGTCGAAAGGAGACAGCGTATTCGGAAGCGAAAGAAACAACCTGTTATCCAAACACCCTCACCTGTTGAAGAAGACGACGGTGATATTCAATTTGAGGATGAACAAGATGACCTCCTAGAGGAGATGGTCGAATTTGACGATGATACTGAGCAAGAAATTATCGAAGAAGTCGAAGAAAAACCAATCCCACTTGATGACTTTGAAGCACGACTTGAGAGGTTGCGCGAACGCCGTGACCGACTTGGAGGCGAGTAATTGCAATCAATTGAACACTCCTCAGTGAGCCCATTTTACACCTTTGACCCACTACAGGGCTCAGAAATTACAGAACTCATTGAATTGTTGAATGATTGTTACGCTGGTGTTGACCAACTTGAACAAATCTGGAAGAAATGTCCACAAATGGCAACCAAATTGAGCGAGCAGGGTGCGACTTTCTCAGGAGGAAGGAGTGATGTCGATTGGGATGATGCGACAATAGTCTTCATTGCTTTGCGAGGGACAGAAGATGATGGTTCGCCTTCAGAACCTCTTGAAAGAGGTATCTCGATCGAGCGTCTAGGCCGGTTTCCAGCCAGTGAAGGAAATTCGATTGCTTATCTCAGAAAACATCTGATTCCTGAAGAGGAAAACGATGAGGGAGTGGTACTACTCGCACAACTGGATTCCGGACTTCGGGCAGAATCTCTTGGTCACGACCGATTGAGCATTGGATTTGGAGGCATGATTTTACATGGATGGTTGACGGCAGAAGATGTTGTAAAAATGCGCTCATATCTGGAACAATCCTTGTGGAAGGTTAACAAAAACGAGCCTTTAGATGGGGGTGTACGTGAAATCGTCAGACACTTTCTCATTGTACTGAAGTCTGCTGAGAAGCGAAATCTTGGGATGCTAATGCGGCGGCACTAGGTCAGAATTCTTCACCGGTCAAACGTTCGTACATGCTCGAATAAAGCGATGAGGTTTGATCAATGATTTCTTGTGGTAGCGCGGGGATAGGAGGTTCATCCGTGCCTGCCTCTCTAGCAGCATACAACTCATCGTGATGACCTGTTCCAAGGTAATGCTCCCGAACGAACTCTTTCGACAATGACACAATTTCACCTCTTTCATAATCTGCAGCCGCCCACCAGCGGTCCTCATCGAGGGTGCCGAAGGAATCGACTAGAACTGGGATACGACCCGGACCCAATGCAAATTCCTTCTTTCCATCGACGTGAATCAGCCCACGCTTTGCGGCTTCCTGATGGATGATTTCATCGACCTTAACGACAATCGCCAGAATGGAGTCGAACTCCTCATCAGTCAGATTGGATATTTCCAACGCTTCTTTGCGGTCGAGTAGGCGATCGAATTTTTCGAACTTGGTCGAGACTTCCAAGTATGGCTTTGGAAGCTTGATGCCTTCATGCAATTCGACACCCGGTTCAAATCCAAATTCTTCGGAACCAACGTCTCCACGTTTGTATCGACGCCATCCACCACCGGCAAGGTAGTGTCTGCAAATAACTTCCAATGGCACGAAAACATTCTCCATATCCTGTGGAATTGCACCCGGTTCACGAATGACTTCAAAACGGCGCGCAAGTACGCGATCTGGTGCGTTCATTTCGATGATGTGAGTCTCACATATGCCTGCTTCTTCGACCAATCTAAACCAGTGACATGATGTTCGATTAAGACTCTCTCCTTTTCGTGGGATCAGCGAAGGTATGATTTGGTCAAACACAGAAATCTGATTGGTATATCGAAATTCAATCACATCTGGGTCATCAGTACTCCACACTTGCTTCACTTTGCCCGAATATAGCAATTCGCCCATGCACAAAACCGCGCCGAATCCGTCTTTGAACATTGGGTGCTGGCAAAATGCTCAGATGAGCCCCAATGCATCCTCAATTCGGTTCAATTCAGGACCAGTGGTTTGAGACCCTGTCCATGCACCTTGATCTGTAGCAATACACCCAGAACCAACGTACGGCGAGCCGAAGTTGACAGTTCCAACCATTGCTGGAACATCCAGAATAGACTCAATGGATTCAACCTCAATCTCTGATACATCAGGGTGTAAGAGTACACCTCGGTTGTTGCATACCGAAACACTTCCTGGAGTGTCATTACCTGCGATACCGATTGCAATACAATCGACCTTGAGAGTTTCAGAAAGTACCTCAATACCTTCCTCGGGAAGTACGGGACTGGCCACTGCACCATTCTCATTGACAACCAACAAGTTACCGGCGGCATTTACACCACTTTCCATCACAACAACATCGCCAAATGAGGTTAAACGATCGATGTCCTCTTCTGTAGCGATATCGGCAACTGCGATACCATTCGAATTACCTGCAATTAGGGCACCGACCAAGGCGCTGCCACCAATCGACATCTGAGCGACTTCGAGGCCAAGTGTTTCCTCAAGACTTGCAACGTCTTTCTTTGTGAGTTGCATTGGCGCGAATAAAACCCGACCAACCATCGCCAAATGCACACCGACTTGGCTGGTCCCAAGGATATCGGATGCTTTCAGGCTCATGCGAACACTCCGTTGAACTGTCGCGGTTGGCCAGGTCTATTAGCGGTACCGATTGAAACAAACAGCCTGACGGCCTTGGAATAAAATGCGGGGGTCAAAAAAGTGGAACTCGGCCGGCCCGAAGACCGGCCGAGATCCGGAAGAGGAGTGAAGGAGACACAACGACACGCGTTCCCGTGGACTCTCGTACCACAGTACAAACAGTGACGCAGGAGGTCTTGA
>PATG01000024.1 GCA_002713555.1 Planctomycetaceae bacterium | reverse complement strand
GGACTGGTATGGGTGACGGCATCCTTAAAGGGCGTGAATTGCTTATAGGAGATGCCAATGACCCGAACGACGATGGATTCGCACGCTATGGTGCACGTCCAACGATGATTATCATGACGGACGGGCAGACCAACCAGGGACCATCAAGATGGAGCATGCCTGCTGGATTCGATTGGGCAGAGTGGACTGATTACGATGGTGATGGAGTGGCGGATTACTCCACGAGCGATTTGAAGAAGCAGTATTCCTTCTGGGAAGCAAGCGAGGCTGCCAAGAGGGGGATTACTTTGCACACCATGGCAGTTGGCGAAGGAGCCGATCGTGATTTAATGCAAGCCATCGCCTTTGCAGGAGGAGGCATTTATATTGATGTTCCTGGTGGAGCAACAGTGGCTGCAATGGAATCCCAACTCATGGAAGCTTTTCGGAATATTGCCTCGCAAGTACCGCCTGCCAAATTGGTGTACGAGCTATCGGCAAATCCTTAAAAGAGTTGGGGCTCGATTCCCCGCCCCCCTCGGTAGTCGGTGATTTGACGAGTGGCAGTGGTGTCCTATGCCGCAGTGTCTGTCTACACTTGTACCACCACACGCCATTGCTCGTGCAACGGCGTGTTTTTTTATGGGCAGGACACCCATCGTAGGATTGCCAATAGAGATTAAATTTTTTTGATCAGGCACTCTGGCAATATCGATTAGTACACTGTTGCAAGTTACCCCAGAGGGTATTCTTGATATGAGTGTCTTCTCTAGCAGAAACGGATGAAATATCCGGGTTAGTCATCGTTGATGGCTGTACTATAGCGACGGCGTCGGTGGCTACGACGACGTCGATGCGAGCGAGTGACATAATCTCCCTCGACAAAATAGTAGCCGCTGAGCAGTTTGTAGAAGAACAGAATGAGGAGCGTGCCTGCTATACCGATCAGCATGCCTAAGGGANTCACAGGAATGATCCGCTGTCCTTCTCGGAAATAGCTAATAACGCCACATCCCAAAATGGTACCGCCAACCCCCATGATTACGGTAGCAATTGCGCCACCTGGATCNCGACCAGGCATGATCCCCTTGGCAAGCAAGCCGACGACCGTTCCAAAACCAATCCATACCAGAACNTCGTTGATCAGCTGCTGCAATGAATCATTCAGCAGGATGCCTTGTGTTTGGTCGATGCCATCCATGGCCATCTCCTGGGTGCGTGGGAAGCAGGAACTGTACTGAAGGGTCCTGTAGGGTAGCAAGGTCTGTATGAGCTGGCATTGATAGCAGNTGTTGCGTTTTCCAGAATTATCGATTTAAAATCAGAGGAAATTGTCAGTCTATCGAATGTGTTGCAATTAAAGAAAAAAGGCCGCAGCCTTTTAGGCCACGACCTTTTCTCTACTAAAAACAAACTTCTGGTCAAATTGCGACGGTGTGGAGTCGCTGGAAGAAAGACGCGTGTTGGACAGTGCTGCGCACTGCCATGGTATCAACTCGGGCCTATCCAAAAAATTGGTCCTCCCGCCGGAATATATGACCTTGAAGTTTGACTCCTTACTCTAAAGCCCATGATTCCCTAAAAGAATCATAAGTAGAGATATTTTGTGAGTTGAAGTACTCAATCGGCTTTTGCAGGCCTACGCTTCAGTGCAACCTTTCGATGAGCCGGAGACATTACAGTGTAATTGTACCTTCTAAAAGAGTGGTCCGTAAAGTTTTTCTGAGTTAGCAAAATGCGTGCCATTTAAGGTGTAGAATTCCAGAAAGAGGTGTCTACCTGGCAAACTGTAAAAACAGGCTACGAGGTCTGAATTCTCATAATCTTGCCCAGTATTCCCTGAACTGGTCTTGTGCCCATGGCCCGTGCCCACTACAAACTGGCCGCATTTTTTCTTTAGCTAAGACATGAGACCAGTCATGTTGGAAACCCTATCACGATTACAGAATCGAACTACAGCGACAGCCCTTTTCTTGTCGGCAATCTGGTTAGGCAATTGTGTGCCTGTAGCTGCCCTGCAGATATCACCTGCGGGAGCACAGCAGGGTCGTCAGATCACTTTGCGCGAGCAGTTAACAGTAGGTTTAAGAGCCTACACCAAGGCTGATCAAGCATTTATCGATAAAGTAGTTCTCTTGGTAGAGCAGAATAAATTGCCGCGTCCATTGGTGGATAGCACGTTCTTTTGGGCTCGTCAGCGTGCCGTCTGGCACTCTCGTACCAGACGGCTACGGCCAATCGTCTATTTTCAGCCGGGCTTGATCCAGCGGGCCCGACGAATCGGGGTGAAGCTGTAGAGTCGTCCAGGAACGCCTCTCATNGACCTTTTGAAGTGTTTATTTCGCTGTCCTAGGCAGCGAAGCCCCAATCGGGTAAGCTTAGGGTTCGATTTACCCACCCCCCTGTTGGCTGTCTCAAAAGCGAAAAAGAAGGTCATGGCCAAAAAGACTGCGAAAAAGAAGGCTCCGGCCAAAAAAGCTCCCGCTAAAAAAACCCCTGCCAAAAAAAAGACGACGGCTAAAAAAGCCCCCACCAAAAAGGCTGATGCCAAAAAGGCTGATGCCAAGAAGGCGCCAGCTAAAAAGCGGACGCGTACGGTGAAAGAAATTCGTCTCAAGGCCTATTGGGGGGTCTTCAATCAGTCCCTGAAGAGGGTTGCTCTCTTTGAATACAACGAGCGTAAAGCCGCTGATAAGAAGGCAGCCGACCTCACCAAGGGTGGTAAATCACCCCACTTTGTGCAACCCGTTAAAGAAGCTATCGAGGGTTAGTCCTTTTTAGCGGCCGCTGTAGGCCGTATTTTGGGGGCTACTGTAGGCACGTATTTCTAGGTGTCGTGTCTATGCCCTTATTCCTTTTTGTTTTGATCGTCAAAAAGAAAACATGGCACACCATCCCTATGGGATAGGTTTCAACTTGGGNCCACCTAGGCCTCCTAAGCTTAGCCCGGACCAATTGCGTGGGCTAACCCGCTAAGAGCGTACTTAAGCGGGCTAATAGATCTGGATTATCGTATTCGAGCTTGCCAAATCCGCGCAATGCGCCNACAGCTACAGCATTATCTTGATGCTCTGGGAAATTTGTGATGAGCATTACGGGAATCTGTGAAAACTNCTTTTCCGCTTTGAGCGCTTTGATGATTTCAATGCCGTCGGAATAGTCACGATCGAGCTTGCGGTTGATAGTTATCAGGGAATAGTCGCAGCGTTGCAATGCGGCCAGTGTATCTTCTAATCCGTGCGCTTGATCGACTTCACAATTGAATTGTTGGAACAAGTGCGAGATTGAATTAAAGTCGGGACTGCAATTGCCGACGTCGAGNATACGTTTAGCCATTGGTTTTTTCAGGAAAGCGTATNGTTTGTGGATAATTAGGGATAATCAGGCGTGTTGATCCCAAAATAAATCGTTATTATTCTTCCGATGCGATGGCGAATAAGTGTGTGCGATTACTGATGTAGAGCACATTGTTTGCAATGATTGGTGTACTGTAGACACTATTGCCCATGTCGCGCGTGCCGTAATGGGGCTCCCATTCACCATCGACTTCTTGCATGGCTTGTGTGCGGTCTGAGGCGTGGCGGAAAATAGCAATTTCTCCATCCTCGTCTCCAATGTAAACCTTATCTTCTACGATGAGTGGCGAACCCCAGGCGGCTGCCAGCATATCGTAGGTCCAATGGACTTTGCCCGTCTGGGCGTCCAGGCAGTGGANNAAACCACTGAAGTCGGCGATGTAAAGAATATTGTCACGGATCGCTACCGTGCCACAACTCCGGTGCATGGTTTCTTCGAATTCTATGTCACCATCATCGTTCTGATCATATTGGCTATAGTGCCAAAGAACAGCTGAGTTGGGATTGGGACGAACGAGATCCCCCTCCTCGGGGACAACTGCTTGGACCCGTTTGTGAGAAATGGGTTGCTCAGGATCCTGGGTATTGAATGCTAGTTCTGAACTGACATCCCCTCGCTTGGTAGGATCAATGCACCAGAGATGGCCAATTCCTTCGCCGTGCTCAGGGTCCTGCCCTACCGCAACGTAGACCTTGTCGTCGTAAATTACCGGTGTGGCGATTATGTTATTGCGTGTACCACGACCCCCCAGTTCCCACACAGACTGTTTTGGATTGGCGTCAAATTTCCAGAGCAGCCTGGCATTGCCAATAGCTCCTTCAGAAGGATTTTTTCCATGCGGATCAAAACTATAAACCCAGCCATCCCCACCGCCAAAAATCACTTGAGGTTGCCCTCCTAGTTGTCCATAAGTCGGTGAGGACCACTGGCCGTGCAAAATATTGAGTCCAGGTGAGTTGTCCGTCCACAAGACTTNTCCAGTATTTTTGTTCATGGCAAAAAAACTGGGTGCTTCGGGAGCCGGGATATAATTATGTTCGACATCAACACCATTGGAGGTGTTAACAAACAGAAGATCGCCCGCTGCTGTCACCGAGCAACTGCACATATTGTGTTGCGAAATACCGAGCTCTTGCATCATATCGTACGACCAAATCACATCCGCTTCTTGTTTGTCNATCAGGGAAACATTCTTGTATATTGATAGCGTAATGCCACTTAGTATTGCGGTTAGTTCTCGGTTGTGCCCACCGAATTTTCCTGATATCCGCCATTCTTTTTCGGGAGAAATCGTCTCAATTGTGAAATGGGAACCCTGCGCTACTTCGCCNCTTTCTGAAAGTATGGTGACCAACGATTTGGCAATTTGGCTTTGATTCAATTCTTTCAGAATCAAGGGCAGGATCTTCGTTTTGTTTTCATCTAAAGTACTCGGCGATATGTCTACGATTCGTAGGAGTCCACCTTGTTCGCTACCACTGTCTTGCTCATCGTAATAACCATCCGTATCGAGACAACGAACTTCGCCACGACTTGTCACAAACCAAAGACGATTGCCTTCTACGAGAGGCGCGCAGCAGATCCCCTGCAAGGGCCAGTCATGGACGCGTCCTGAGGGCAGTTTTTCGCTACTGTGTTGCCACAAAAATTCGCCAGATTCGCGATCGAAACATATTAAGCAACCAAGATCAATGTCGGAGGGATACCTTTTGAGCCAGCCACCACTATTATTGGTTCCTACGAAAATCTTATTTCCCGAAACGACAGCATTGCCGTAGGTTTGCGAACCGAGTTTGGCAACCCATTTTATGTTTTCANCAGAACTAGAATCCCAAGTACCAGTACGNCGATCAAAGNCGCCAATGTTCCATTCGGTGGCAATATTTGTAGCAATGGGCGTATTATTATGGGCAGAGTCACCTCCCCATTGGGGCCAATCGGTGGTGACTACCCCCCCTGTCCCTACAGCTTCGCTGGAGACGACATAGTCAAGNCCCGCACCGGTCCACCAGCCGAGAACCACAACAACCAGCAGCATAAGGTACTTTCCAAGANGTTTCATAGGATTTCCTTGCCTTCCGACAGATGGGGCCTTTAGAAGCGCATTTGCTGGACGATTCAGATGGATTGATTTGGAATAATACGGATATTATCTACGTAGATCTCAGCTTCTTGAGCATTGCCATACAAACCGGGGCTTCCCCCGTGATTTGGCGATGGATCAACCATTTGGATCGTCCAGTCCTCTGGTTCTGGATTGCCACGATCCCATAATTTTCCTTGCACACTAGCGGTCTTGCCAGCGGGGGTGACCTTTAGTTTCATGGTGTACCATTTTCCGGGTACAGGATCAAAAGGAACAGCTGCAAAGGTGCGGTATTCATGGGCACTCCAGCTATAGATGCGAAGCTGTTTGTTTGAGCTGCGCACGGTCATCGTATACCGGCTATTGATCAAACCCAAGTCGGGCATCTTGCCACTCTGCGTAGCCCCAGAACCCTGAGAAGCCGAAGATATCTGTAAAGCGAAGTCTGCTTGAATTGTGTAATCCGCCAAATCGGTGGGCCCCATCCACATGCGGCTACGAGTACCAAGTTTATTGTTTGGGTCGCGCGGAGTGGGAAGGACGCTGCGCTTGACAGCAACTTTTTCTCCAGCGATATCTCGCACAACATAACGCACTCGTCCCCCCACCCAGGTNAGGGGTACTTTTTCGGAATGATTGAAATCAAAATTCCACGGCAATGGAGGTACAATACGCAGACGGGCAGATCCAGTCAGGTCACCAATTTTGCAGGTTACTAGTGAGGCTTGATGGGCGGTCAATGTCGGAGCCGTGTAGGTGCCATTTTCTACAGACCCTGGCCCAGAGACAGCCAGTTTGACGTCGTCGCCTGAGAGTATTCTTAGCCGTTGTCCTCTTGCGTTGTATTGGTGAACCTTGAAATCGACCTGTTGGTCAGGAGCTAACAAAGTATCGTAGGGGACGATTTGGATATGAGCCACCGCGGGGTCGTCAGCAGGGGCAGTCTCAGTAAGCTGAGATACGGTTGGCTGGGACATGGGAGCCTGGGACGCAGTAGAGGGTTCCTCATTGCGACCAATGCAATAAAGGGCTGCTGATGTCGGCAGGTAGATTCGTCCGTGCGAAACGATGGGCGACCCATCGCAGGCTTCGTTGTGTAGTCGGAATCTATCAAGAACTTTGAAACCTGTATCGGTAGGCTTCAGTACGTGCCAGCGTCCGTTTCCGGTCGACAAATAAACTTTTCCATCGGCATAGAGGGGTGTGCTGCGCATGACTTTGTCCTTGCCGAATGCCTTGCGACGCAATAGGATTTCGCCCGTCTCGGGTTCAAAGATCCAGAGCTTTGCACGGTCGTCAACAACCCAGAGCTTGCCATCAACCATAATTGGCGAAGATTTGCCCGCCATGACTTCAAATTCTTGCCATTTTTCTTGGCCCGATAAGTCTCCACTGAGCGTGCCGTCAAGCGCAACGACAGATCCCATCGTATTGCCAATCACGTTTTCTTCGCTATGTGAGGCATAGACAGTGTCGCCGACTACCAGTGGCGATACAAACAGGCCGCGACGCGAGAAAGGAAAATGCCAGATTCGCTCGCCCGTGCGTGGTTGTAAGGCCCATAATTCTCCGTCTCCAGAGCCAAAGATCATGGCAGCCTGACCGTTCAGCGTGGTGATCGTCGGTGTACTGTAAGTTGTGTCGTAAGGCGAGATGCCAGTGCCTTTGAGCCATCTTAATTTGCCCGTCGCCTTATCAAAGGACATAAAGCGGTGGGCAGGTTTTGCTAAAAATCCCCACTGCGGTGCGTCGCCCCATCCAATGACAACAGCGCTGACAATCACGGTGTCCTCAAACACGATTGGGCTGTGGGTACGCCCCCCATACGTGCTCAAGAGTCCAAATTCTTCATGGAGGCTGCGTTTCCAGACAAGTTTGCCCGTAGCACCTTCCAGACAGCAAAAATAACCTGATACACTAAGAGCATAAACGCGACCCGTTTCAGGATCGCCGGCCACTGATGACCAACCGACACGCGTGTCGGGCACATCGGTTAGATAGACATTAAACCGATGTTGCCAAATCATATTTCCAGTGGCTGCATCTACACAAACGACCTTAGCCCCCTCGCTTGTCGTCCCTCCTTGATCACGTACGAGTGTGAAGAGTCGACTGCCCATGACGATGGGGGTTGAACGCCCTCCCAACTCGTCGTTTTTCCAGAGTAGATTGCTGTTTGGTCCTCCTTGGGGATCCCAGTGTTCCACCAGGTTGGTTTCGTTGGAAACGCGATTTTGCTGTGGACCTCGCCAGTTGGGCCAATCCATGGCTGTGCTTTGTAGCGGTTCGTCAGCGAGTACCTGCATGTCGCATAGCGGTGCTGCTAGTGTGCTTAAAAAAAGAACGAATCGAATCATTAGGGTGCACCTCAACGAATAGTGAATACGCTATCCGTATGCGAAAATAGGTCTATTCGATCTATGGAGAGAGAGGCAGTGGGAATATCTATTAGGAGGGTGGATTCAGCGGAGAGATCAGTTGCCTAACGCAATTCGAGGATCGCAGCGGACTCCAAATCAAATGGGTTCCCAAATCAAATGGGTTCTATGTGGAGGTAGATCAGATATCTGTTGATAAATCTGTGATTCAGTTGGTAATTAATTCTGTTAAACTTTGACGACCACGTGGTTTTTGCGACATCCGTTACCCTTTTCGATTGCAGGGCGCTACCAGGGGGCCTTTTGGTGGGGAGTCTAGGATAGCAGACTTTAAGGGCTTTCACTAGTCTCGGAAGCCTCGAAATTAAGAGGCACAACTGATACGATTGGACCAGCTTCTGTTGGCCGTAAATCTTGCCTAATGATAGTCCTAAACCACTTGCTGAAAATTACTTCTGGATGCTCAAGGGGGCTTATAGCGTGGGCCGATAGTTTTTGATGTTGCCTAGAATGCAATGCAGTGTCTTTTGACACTCCACTGTTTGGCGCGTTAACCGACCGGCCTGTACTTTTTCGAATCATGGATTGATTCGACTGGTGTTGACGCCTGACTGTGGGGACCAACAAGAAACGGATTAACTTGACCCCCCCGACCCTAATGGGTCACCCACGCAATCTCACCTGCCGCTCCCACTGGGCTCCACGCCCTGCCACGTCGTCTCGACCAACTCAGCACGTGTGAGATGAAACGCGCCTGACTGGCGCAATCAAGCCGTTTTAAGGAACCGTCCCCAAGGAATAGGAGACGTAATTCGATGAAGTCGAAATTGTTTGGAGCGCTCATCGTAAGCGTATGTTGTCTAGCAGGCCAAAGTCACGGTTTTGGTCTTTTGGACACTATGCTTGGAAGTGGTTGCGGATGCGACTGCTGTGAGCCGCAATGTTGTTGTGAAGAGTCTTGTGGATTTGCTGATGATTTTTGCTGCGGCGATGACTGCTGTGGCGACGACTGCTGCGGCGATGACTGCTGTGGCGACGACTGCTGCAAGAAGAAGCTTGGCAGTTGCTTGAGCCGACTGTTCCAGCGCAAGTCCAAGTCCTGCTGCGAAGCCAGCTGTGGTTGCTGTGACGATGGCTGCTGCGGCGACGACTGCTGCGAAGAGTCTTGCGGATTTGCTGATGATGACTGCTGCGGCGACGACTGCTGCGAAAAGTCTTGCGGATGTGCTGATGATTGCTGCTGTGAAGCCAGCTGTGGTTGCTGTGAAGCCAGTTGTGGCTGCTGTGACTCGGGGAGTGTCGATGCTGAACCTGCAGAAGATGCAGGAGAGCCCGAAGCTGCTCCGATTCCATCCGCTCCTGCGGACCCTGCAGCTCGGGTCGCCCAACCACGCAAAGTGGTCAGCGCCAGCTTTGTTCGCTAAGAGAGAGTATTGACGAGTCCCCCTCTGAGGACCTGTCTCGGGCTTACGGGCCTGGGGCAGGTTCTTTTTTTAGTCGAACCATTCAGTCCAAGATTATTGGGTTGCAATGATGCATTTTCAACTAGGGACACCAGCTGTCCGTATGCCTGGAAGAAAGGTTTTTTGCCTATTGATCGGCCAGTCGTCAAGGTATGTGCCGTTTCTTGCAGGCACCCTATTCGTACTAATTCTTGTACCTATTCCATGAAGGGGACGAGATAGAGTCCTCCCAGGCTAACCAGACCCAGGCGAATCAGATCCTGGCATGTGCGCCGATCTCATCGAACAAGCCATTCCCTGTGAATACGAAAAACGCAAGGATTGGGGCAGGACTAAGAAGACAACAAACGGTATTCGTAGTGACGGCTGGAACCTATCGCGACGTAAACGGGCTGTGAAGCACGGACTTTGGAAGCACTATAAAGTTAGGCTTGTCGAACCGGAAGAAAAATTTGAGATTCGCGTGGACTCACTTCGCAATTCGGGCCCGGGCTGTGCAGCTTTCACGCTTGTTATGATTGCCGATTTAGAGGCTTGGGTGCGGGCCAAGATTTACCAATACGCCATCCACCTGATCGGCTTAGAAATAGAGAGTGAAACATCCTTTGTGTTAGCTCTCGATTGCGAAGTAGAGTTAAGTTTGAATTTGGGGATTGCCAAGATTGCCCCGCGAATTGTCGATGCAAGATTGCAGCTTCAAGAATTCTAATTGCACCGCGTCAGCAATGCGCAGGGGCCCATTATTTGGGAGCTTGGTGACGGCTTGCAGAAACTTATTGAACACGAACTCAAGGGAACGAAGCTTGTTGCCAATCTAAATCGAGCTATCGACAAAAAACGTGACCACCTCACGATTCGTCTGACAGATTTGTTAAGTTCTACCTGGGGGCCCTTGGCCAACCACTGGAAATATTCCTAGCCCGGATATTTGGGTTGAACTTTCATGAAGTGTTCTTCGGGAAGTTGAATTGTGTTTACCCGAAAACCAAATTTATCACCAACTTTAACGGCCTCACCTTCGGCCAGCGATTGATTGCCCACAAAAAGTTCTAGCATTTCGTCGCAGGATTTATCAAATTCCAGGATGGTTCCAGGGGCAAGCTCGGTAATGGTCTTGAGATTTTCTTTTTTGGTTGCGAGCATCACGCTGACAGGCAAACTAATCTTGAGCAAGCTGCGCGAGTAACCAGGCAGACGCGAAAAATCAAGACTTTCTGTTGCCTTGGCATGAGATCCTGTTGATCCACCGGCAGGATGTGGGGTGGTTGGATTTGTTGCTTCGACATCCTTACTAGTCGGAAAGAGTTGTTCTAGATTGGACAATGGCCATAGCAGACTCAATTGTCCTTCTGCGTTAGTCGTGCTCAGGGCAATGGGTACGATTGCTGCGTCGTCGGTCAGGCTTGCCGAAGAAATAGCAGACTGAATGTTTTCAATCCAAGCCGCCTGGTAATTATCGGCCACCATCGATTCAGGGACCAGTAGCATGCTGAGCTCTTGTGCAAGGGTGCTGAGCTTGCTTTTGCCAGTCGTATCAGGATTGGCACACCAATCAGGCAATAAGCTACTCGTTTCAGGCAAAACGGCGGCTAAGCCCTGATCGCCAAAACGCAGCAGAATTATCAGGCCAGGACCGTCCAATTCATCGGCAGTACGACTATCGCCAAAAGCCCCTGATTCTCCTGGAGTGAATGATATTTCGCCATCCAGAGAACGACTCAGCGCACCTGCAGCCTCTTCAGCGCCTGCTTGGCAAGCGGCCACGATTTTTTCTGCCAGGTTAGGTGTTAGTTCGCTCATCGTTTTGCTTAAATCCAGCAAGGAATCCTAGTTACTTCTATCGGCTTGTTGAGCCCGTAAACTTTGCCCAGTTCACAGTCTTTGCCTATATGGCATGGTGAGACCTGATTGGATCCTGGCTTTGCTAGCATGGTAATAATAGATGACAGTACCGAAACGGAATTATTATCCTGGCAATGTGTCTAGGACTCGGATGGCCAGGCAAGTTCCTGTCAAGCTAAGGAACGCCGCCCAATAGCGCCTGGTAAGATTGATTTGTCAAATCCTGTGGGGCTGTTCGTGCCGTTCTGCGGAGAATTGGAATGCGGATAGGCCCAATCGTTATGCAGCAACATAATGAGGGCTCCTGCAGGCCACGCTGTCTTTCTTGCGAGTTCGCCCCTATAATAATCCCAAAATGCTAGCATTTGTCCCAGTTGAAGAGAATCATGAGTACCGCAACTGAAATTCCTAAATTTGACCTGCAGCCTTACAAGTCTTTAGAGAACAACACCTTGGTGGCACGCATTCAAGCGGTCCGTGATCAGCTTGGCCCAGAGTTGTTGCTTTTGGGCCATCATTATCAACAGGATGAGGTAATTGCTCAGTGCGACTTGCGAGGTGATAGTTATTTGCTTAGTCAAATGGCTGCAGACAGTACCGAATGTCGACACATTGCTTTTTGCGGTGTGCACTTTATGGCTGAAACGGCCGACATATTGGCCAACCGTCCCGAGAAACTCCAAGAGAGGAATCAAGAGCGGGTCCAGGTCTATTTACCCGATATGGCAGCAGGATGTTCAATGGCTGACATGGCCGCTATCGAACAAATCGAGGATGCTTGGGAGCAGTTAGGCGAAGTGATTGACACCCAGGAGATTACGCCCGTCACCTACATCAATTCGGCCGCTTCTTTAAAGGCGTTTGTTGGACGAAACGGGGGCATCGTCTGTACTTCATCGAATGCGCGCTCGGCATTGGAATGGGCTTTTCAACGTACGAGCCGGGTGATGTTTTTTCCAGACCAGCATCTAGGGCGGAATACGGCACTCGGATTGAATATTGCCGACGACCAGATGCCCGTATGGGATCCTTACGCGGACGATTTAGGAGGCAATTCCGAAGAAGCTATCAAAGCGGGCAAGGTAATCTTGTGGAAGGGGCACTGTAGCGTGCATCAGATGTTCAAGCCAGAACATGTCAATCTGTTTCGTGACAAGCATCCAGGCATCAAAATCTTAGTCCACCCCGAATGCCAGCGAGAAGTTTTCGAGATGGCCGATGTGTCTGGTTCTACAGGCAAGATCATTAAGACCGTTGCAGCTGCTCCCGCTGGCAGCAAATGGGCCATTGGTACCGAACTCCATTTGGTGAATCGTCTCAAACAAGATTATCCCGAGCAGGAGATCCATTTTTTATCACCCGTGGTATGTATGTGCGCTACGATGTACCGGATAGATCTGGCGCACCTCTGCTGGACTTTGGAGAATCTTGCCGCAGGCACTCCTGTCAATCGAATCGAAGTCGACGATGAGATAGCAAGGTGGTCGCTGTTGGGGCTGAAGCGGATGTTGGAAGTGCAATAAGTCTCGTTTCAGGCATGCACATAAACCACCTCTTTTTTGGGGAAACCCGCTATAACGCTTGCAAATGACGGCAGGTTTGAAGAACGACTTTCTGCGGCTTGTTGGAACAGGAGGTAACAGAGACAACAGAGAAATATCCTCTGTTTCCTCCTGTTCAGATGGATGAGCGCTGGACGCGGAGAATTTGAAATACCGAAGTTATTTTTGAGTCATCCCTAAGCGTCTTTCTCGCGGCAATAGGCCACCATGGCATCAATGCTCATGGAGGATTTGTCGATTGGCCCAACTGCAGAGGATCCGGCTTCATCAGCCTGTTCAGTTTCAGCCGGCACAGCTTGAGAGGCTTCCGAATCATCTGTAGTGCTCGAATCGGCCGTTTCTAAATCTGAAGTCGTTGTAGCTGCCGCATCGCCTCGTGCTGCAGCGAGCATGTCTGCAACGGACATTTTAGAACGGTCTAATTTTTCTTCGGACGAGGATCCAGGCGATGTGGACTTCGTACCGGACTCAGCTTTTGCCGGTGATGACTCTTTTTTCTCACCACGTGCCGCTGCCAGGATGTCGGCAGTCGAAGCCTTTGGCCCACTACCACTGTCCGACTTCCCTCCGCTATCGGCCTGACGCGCCATTTCTAAGGGGGATAGTTTTTTTTCGGAGGAAGCTGGTTTTTTTGCCGCTGGCTTGGCTGCCGGTTTTTTTTCGGTCTTTTTTTCTGTAGGTGCCGGCTTGTCAACAACTTTGAGATAGTCCAGATCGATGTCGTACCAACCAATATTCAGGTGGTAGTCCATAAACTCGACCAATGCTCTGCCGCCCATGTTGACAGTTTTAACTTGACCGACGATGTCCTTGAAGCGAGCCAATTCGGCCCTTTGTCCGTCGACTACGACATATTTGTCGGTGTATTCCTGTTTGACTTTTTCAATCTGTTCAAACATTGCTACTTCTATCTCCAACCAAGCAAAATCATTATTTCTGCCATCGTAACTGAAACTGCACGGGAATCGCTAATTTTGGCCTAAATTGTCTCGGTTGGCAATGACCGGGTTCAATGCGGTGGTGGCAGGTTCTCCGGGTTGCAGGTAAGCTTTTACTGTGAAACAGTCATCGGCATCTCATTTTGTCAGAGATGCAACTTTTCAGGGAATCCACCCCTGGTATTCGGGCCACTCTTTTTTCAGGAGAAGATCTGCCGTGAAAGTTCAACAGGATATCCACAAGGGGTCATTGGTTAAGGGGATATTGAGGAGCCGACTCCTGGCATGCCAGATGATGCTGGCAGTCGTTCTGATGGCATTTCCCCGGGGGGCGCAAGCCGCGCAATACTGGTCTGGAATTCAATGGAACGAGCCCGTTGTGGTCACTCCTGGTGAGCTCAATGGCCAACCCCCCTCAGACGCCATCGTTCTATTTGACGGAAAAGATATGTCACAATGGAAGAATGGCGAAAACTGGCAAATCACGGACGGAGTAGCCATCGCTGGAAAGGGTTCAATTTTCAGCAAGCAAAAATTTGGCGATTGTCAGGTCCATCTGGAGTGGTCCGCCCCACTCTCTCCCACGGAAAAGGGCCAGGATCGGGGAAATAGCGGATTGTATTTAATGGGGTTGTACGAAGTGCAGATCCTCGATTCTTATCAAAACAAAACCTATTTTGATGGACAAGCTGGAGCAATCTACAAACAAACGCCACCCATGGTGAATGCCATGCGTGCACCAGGCAAGTGGAATGTATACGACGTGTTCTGGACCTGTCCACGATTTAACGACCAGGGCTCTCTGAAGTCGCCCGCCTACATAACAGTGATGCACAATGGTGTTTTGATTCTTAATCACTTCGAGCTGCAAGGCGACACTCCTTACAATCGTCCACCTTCCTACACACAGCACGAGGATAAAGGCCCCATTTCACTACAGTATCATGGGAATCCTGTTCGTTTCCGTAACATCTGGGTTCGCGAGATCAAGCCACTCGTTGGTAAGAGAGTCCACCCGCCAAAAGTAGTAAATCCTGAGGAATGAGAAGATTCTTTGTCTGCTAAGGGGTGTGCAATCCTTTGGGGAGTCTCAAAAGGAATGGCGTCTCAAGCAGAAATTTGGGTCCACACAGCATAACTCCATTGTAGTGTGGCAGGTAGATTATCTGAAATTTGGCGAAGAGGTTCGATACAGAGATAATTCTTCTTGGCTTGGGTGAGTGAGAATTGGCAGTTTGGCTCTGGATGGCAAGAGCTTGGCTGCCCGAACCCTCTACTGCTAAGATGAACCTGCACAGGGTTGTAGGGTGAAAGATCCTTAATCGTGACTTCCGAATTCTTTTCTAAGAGTGAATTCTCAAATTCTTTGACAAGGTAGTACTGGCACCCGAGATCGGGTTTAAGAACCGGGTCCCATTTTTTTACCCGACAGGCGATGTCAAAAGACAAATATTGTAGTGGAAACCGTATTCCCTGTTGTGCTTTCCGTTCGCAGGGATCGCTGTGCTTTCGCATTGAGGGTGAAAGTAAATCGTGCTTTTGGGTAGAATCGGCTTCGCACTTTTCAACACTCATGGACCAATGGCAGGTTGCCGTTGCGCCTGTAAAAAAGAGTGTGGTATCTTGTTGATGGAGCTCGGTCAGGCATGGACTCGGTGGATAAATATTGTCCGGATTTCCATTGGCAGATTCTAGCATTCGGGTTTGTTTGCCTTGCTGAATCGCAATAAGAGTGTGCACAAAGCGATCGTGAACCCATTCGAATTCGACGCGAATACCCAGTCCGAATTCGTCCAAGGTTTCAACTGCGGTACAAGGTTTTGCTAAACTCAATCTGCCACCTTATCAACGGGTTGTCCGGCGCGCCAACGTAGGACAGCGTCTAAAAAACCCTGTATGTCACCATCAAGAACCGCCTGGAAATTGCCCATTTGAAATTTTGTGCGAGCGTCTTTGACGCGCTGGTCGGGATGCAAAAAATAATTGCGAATTTGTGAACCAAAGCCCGTTTTAGCTTGCTGCTGATAACGGGCAGCATCTTCGGCTTCGCGCTGTTCCTCTTCTAATCGAGCCATGCGGGATCGCAACATTTTCCAAGCAGTGGCACGATTCTTGTGCTGACTGCGTTCATTTTGGCATTGGACGACAATGCCTGTCGGGATGTGCGTTAATCGAATAGCACTGTCTGTTTTGTTGACATGTTGCCCCCCTGCCCCACTAGCCCGATAGGTATCAACGCGGACTTCTGACTCGTTAATCTCAATTTCGATCGTGTCTGATAGTTCAGGTGAAACATCGACAGCAGCAAAGCTTGTCTGCCGCTTGCCTTCGGAGTTGAAAGGACTGATGCGTACCAGGCGGTGAATTCCCGTCTCGCCTCGCAGATAGCCATAAGCCATGGGGCCGCGAATGACAATCGTGGCGTTGTTAATGCCTGCTTCTTCGTTGTCCTGTCGATCGATGAGAGAAACGGAGTAGTCGTTTTTCTGGGACCACTGCATGTACATACGCAGCAGCATTTCTGCCCAGTCGTTGGCGTCGGTACCTCCGTCACGAGCATGGATGGTAACTATGGCACCAGCAGCATCGTGCGTACCGTTTAGTAGTGCTTGCAACTTGAGCTGTTCTACGATCGCTTCCAGCCGCTGGACCTCACCGGGGACCTCGTCGGCAAAAGATTCGTCTTCCGCTGCCATTTCGAGCATGGCAGCCAGATCTTCGCTGCTCGCCAGGGCTTCATCGAGTGGCTTGACGATCGCCAGTAGAGATTTACGTCTGGCTACGGTGTCCTGAGCCGTTTCCTGGTCATTCCAGAAGTCCGGTTGGGCCATTTTGACATCAATGGCGACTATCTGCTCAGATTTAGCAGCACAGTCAAAGAGAGTCCCGAAGTTGGAGGATGGCGGAGTGAAGCGAGGCAGCACGATCCATCCATTCTTTGTCCACTGCCATAGTTTTGGGACCCTCGTGTGTTTTGGTGTTAAAACGGCTGATTATAGCAAACTCCCGCGAATCAGCGATAGGATGAGAATGCCGCAACCTGGGAGAAATAGTTTGGAAAGTCCGCAACAATCCCCATTTGCCAGCAGCTCTCACGCGAAAACAAGTATCTTGTAGCGAACTCTCGAATCATGCTGGATCAAGTGGTGTTTTGAAGTTTGCTGCATTGTGGGGGGCTGCTTGCTTGAGTGGCTCAGCAATCTTAGACTCGGAGGGTATGGCACGTGTCGTTTTAGCAATGTCTGGAGGAGTCGATTCCAGCGTCGCGGCCCATCTGCTTCTGGAGCAGGGGCACGACGTAATTGGTGTGTTTATGCGCCATGGCCATCAATCGCCAGTTGCTTGCACATCCGAGGCCTCAGCGAGTCAAGGCCATCAAGCAACGATCGAACTTCCGATTGTCGATCGCCTGCCAGCAGGCCGTTTGGATCACAAACAAGGGTGTTGTACGGCTGCAGACGCTGAAGATGCCCGCAGAGTAGCCGATAAGCTATCGATCCCATTTTATGCTTTGAATCTCGATCAGGAATTCAGCCAGATTATTAACTACTTTGTCGATGAGTATACTCGCGGACGCACACCCAACCCCTGCGTGCAATGCAATAACTGGATTAAATTTGGTAAGTTATTCGACTACGCTGATAGTGTTTGTGCACAGTATGTTGCCACTGGCCATTATGCGCGTCTCCATTCTCAACCAGATGGCAGGCAGGCGCTCTTGCGAGGTTGTGATGATCAAAAAGATCAATCCTATGTCCTGTTTGGCATAGATCGCGCTTATTTGCAGCGAATGTTGCTGCCTGTCGGAGAATATCGTAAACCGGCAATTCGTAACCTGGCATCTCAATTAGGTATGAATGTTGCGGATAAGAAAGATAGCCAGGAGATCTGTTTTGTATCCCAAGGTCGTTACGATGAGTTTATCCGCAATCAGCGGGATCGGCTCGACACTTCAGGTGAATTGGTGCTCACCGACGGGACCGTCGTTGGAGACCATCAGGGAATTGAAGGGTTTACGGTAGGTCAGCGCAAAGGCTTGGGAGTAGCGCTGGGTGAGCCAAAGTTTGTGGTGCGAATTGAACCTGAAACTCGGCGCGTCGTGTTGGGAGATCGAGAGGAATTGGGTCGTACAGAATTGGTAGCTTCCCAGACAAATTGGCTGGTAGATCTTGGAGAGATACCTAAAGAGTGTGAAGTTCAGATACGCTATAACACGGCACCTGTGAAGGCAAAAATTGACTTAATGCCGAATAATCGCCTGCAAGTGTACTTTCAAGAGCCTCAGCGTGGCGTAGCCCCAGGACAGGCAGTCGTTTGCTACCATGGGCAGCGTACCCTCGGAGGGGGTTGGATTGAGTAAGACACACTGACCAAAGTGCGTGGCCAAGGGGATATGGGTACCNGGTGTGAGTAAAAAGTGTTTTGTGTTACGAAGTTACATCAATTTGAAACGGACATTGCGTAACTTTTGGTGTGCCTAAATTTGGGTTATGATGTTTGGGCTATGACATTTAAGCTATGGGGACATTTAAGCTATGGGGACATTTAGGCTATGGGATGTTTTAGGATATGGAGGTAGCCGAAGCCTCTTCGCAAAATCAAGCNACCCTAGAGTAGTACTTTAAGGTAGTAAGCAATGTTAGGAATTGAAATGATGATCCAGGCAAGTATGCAAAATACAATAGGGAATAGCCAATGGATTCCTATGTTGGCAGTAGAAAANAGCGACATGTTGAAAATAGCCGCAATAGGCATCGCGGTGATCTTGTTAATCGCGATCTTTATCGTGATTGCTAAATATTTCACGCTCTGGCTGCAAGCCTACATGTCGAATGCACGCGTGAGTATGTTCAGTCTTGTAGGTATGGGTCTACGGCAAGTCCACGCACGTACCATTGTAGATGGCAAAATCATGGCCATGCAAGCAGGCGTTGGAACAGATCCCCAAACGGGAATTACCACGAAACGATTAGAAGCGCACTATCTTGCGGGCGGTGATGTTCCTCGAGTTATTAATGCCATTGTTGCAGCGCAGAGAGCAGATATTGATTTAGATTTTGACCGAGCAGCGGCTATAGATTTAGCAGGACGTGATGTATTGGATGCTGTGCGTACAAGTGTGTATCCCAAAGTCATAGATTGCCCAGACCCGGAGAAAACTGGAAAAACGGTGCTAAGTGCAGTTGCCAAAAATGGTGTTGAACTCAGGATTCGAGCGCGTGTGACCGTTCGCACAAATCTAAGCCAACTGATTGGCGGTGCAACCGAAGAAACAATTATTGCACGTGTGGGTGAAGGCATCATAACGTCCATTGGTTCAGCAGCCGGTCATTTGGAANTCATGGAAAATCCAGACCGCATTTCCAAGGCCGTATTGGTACGTGGTCTCGATGCGCACACCGCGTTCGAAATCGTTTCGATTGATATTGCCGATATAGATATTGGCGAAAACATTGGAGCGCGTTTGCAGGCAGATCAAGCAGAAGCCGACACCCGTAAAGCACAGGCCCTGGCTGAGCAACGTCGGGCCAATGCCATTGCCCGCGAGCAAGAGATGAAAGCGAATGTTGCCGAAAACCGTGCTGGAGTTCTACTTGCTCAAGCGGAAGTACCCAAGGCGATGGCTCAGGCTTTTCGTGATGGTAACCTTGAAGCCACAGCCCACAATAATTCCGGATAATTCGGATATCGGATATGAATTGTCCTAGGAATCTCCGCAAATTTATGAGTAGGCTATTCTTGCAAGGCGTACTCAAACCATGTCCGTTCGAGCTCGGATTCAGGTAGCTTATCGAGTTGCCAAGAATTGTGTTGATAGACGAGATTAAAAGTACTAATCTCTTTCATGCTTCTCGGAGCTACTTGAGCATCGATTGCCGGTTTGCGTTTGAGAATTTTCTTGATGACTTCATCGTCAGGGGCAATGTTTGTGAAGTTTTCTGAAAAAGCATCGCTAGGATCCGCTAAAGGGTCCAGGAGATTTACTTCGGGTTTGTTCGATTCTTTGTTTTCATCGTTCTTTGACAGGTCTTCATTGTTTTTTTCTGCAAAGACCTCGGCTTTAAGTACCGTTAGCGTTTTGACATTCACAACAGCAGTAGGAACNGAGTTTGTGGAGTCAGCGGCCTTGTATTCGTAGTTCATCTCTCTCTTGATATGCAATCCGGCCTCTGTGGAGGATTGGTGGAAATCTAACGCCCGTTGCAGTCGTTTCATGGCCCATTCCAGATCGGCTTCTGCATCAGAGAGGGCTTGTGGGGCCGCTGATTCGTGCTTTGTTTCGTTTTGTCCGCACCCTGCAAAGTTTGTGAACCCAAGAAGGATTAAAAACCAAGTTAGAGAGTTCACTCGGGCAAGAATAAACTTTCTTGCGGTGGATAGGGGTATTCTTGGATAAGGAATCATTCGAATCGATCCTAGCCTGACGATCTTGTATTAGGGGGTAAAGGCAGTNCTTTTATAAATGGATAATGAGNCGGTTTCCGATAACCTGAGCACAAGATTCATCATGTTTATTCGAAATTGCGGGTGATCCGATTATCGGAAATCTTCAAAGGGATTGTCTTCTAGAGATTCATCAGGANGNGCTGCCGACGGACTGCTGGTGGAAATGTTTTCTTCGGGTGCGNCCGTTTCTTCACTGGGTGAAGCAAATAGGAGATCATCATCAGAGTTATCGGCTGTATGGATTGCAACTTCTGCAGGCCCTAATTCAAATTCGGCCTGGGCGACACCCTCTGCCTGGTTCTGTGCTGGGGACCAATGTTGCAATTCGCTCCTATCGCTACGCGTGGCACCTCCTTGGCCTACCCAGAGTCCTAATTGATGAAAAATGCCTTCTGTGTTGGGCTTGGGGGCCGTGGAATCTGTCAGAAGAGAATTGTTAGTAGAAGCTACTGTAGGCTTGCTCTCCCTGGGGGGAGCGTCTGTAGGACCTCCAAATGGATTGTCGTCGAATTCTTGTTCGTCATTTTCTTCCGAGGGACTACTTTCGTCAGATGTTTCAAAATCAAACAGATTATCTTGGGGCGAATCACTTCCTTTGCCAAAGGGGTCCTCTTGCCCTGATGGGGNTGCAGGATCGTCAGAAAAAAAGTCATCCNGATCATCGTCGCTTGCATTGTTTTCTACGGGAGGCACGGTTGGAGTGTCGGCGGGTGACGCGTTTGAAGGCAATGTCGGCGTGGTTGTGGCAGGNAGTGGGGCAGCTGCTCCCTCGGGTAGTGCAATATTTTCAAGTTTTATTGGGTTGTCTTGATGCAATAGCGAGTCAGCGCGTTTTTCAAGTGATTCGTAACGTTTTTTGGTTTGTGAGCGAATTAATTGAACGCGTTCGACTCTAGCCTGTCTGCGAAATGTTTCTAAGATTCGGCGATCTCTTCCTTGAACACGTTGTAGGGATTTACTGATTGCATATCGTCCACCAGGATTCCGTGCTTCGAATGAAGCTCCCAAACGCATATCGTTTTCAGATTCAAATTGTTTTTTCAACTTTAAACGCACCATTGCTCNAAAGTAATAAGTGCGAGGGTCTGTTGACCCAGCATTAATTGCTTCGGAAAGAAGTTGCTCTGCTTGAGTCATTTGACCTGAAAAAAAGGCATGAACTCCCCTGCCATAAGTTGCCCGTAATGCATGCATGTCTTGGGCATTCACGGGCAATGATATGCAAAAGAAAACACTGACAAAAGTCAAGCAGTGAATAAGCCTTTGTGACCAAAGGTGTTGAAGTAGATGAATATCAACTCGAGAAGTAATCATTGGAAAATGACTCCTCTTTTGAAATGTTTAATAGGGGCAATGGGATCGTCGAGGTTAAGGCAGATGCAGATTGCAAGGGNCAAATTACACTCAGATGCGCAATTCCTGGCTATCGCTTCCGAGCTTAAAGTACTAACACATGATAGCCAGCGCTCCGATCAAGAACAAGCAATCCTAACCTTAGAAAACNCTTTCCCTTGGATGCCTACACCCTATTTGGCAAGGAGGATAANGTGGGAATTCAAGTTACAATCTAGCATTTTGAGATTGCAGTTTCTCGAATTCCTTTTCGGTTTCTACGAAGCTGTCAAATTCAAGTATGTAAAGTAGCTCCTTGGCAAATCCTCGTTGCTGGGCTTGTTCCCAGGCTTTCAATGCAGCTTGTTCATTTCCCGATAACAAGAGTGCTCTTGCCAAGTGATAGTATTTAACAGGATCTTGGCTGACGGATGTAGCAAATTGCAGATCTTCAACTGCCAAGTCGTATTCTTCACGGGCAATTCTAACGACGGCCCTTGAATCAAGCATGTCATCAANAGGGCCAATTANACTNATGGCCTGCTCGATAAGATCAGTTGCATCTTGAAGNCGCTTTCCTGAGATGGCTAGTAAATAACTGAGATTGTTTGAAATGGTTGCATTAGTAATTGGATTCAGATCGTCCCGATCTAGTAATTCGTCATAGACTTTGATGCTCTCTTCTATNTTCTGTGTAACTTCTAAGAATTCTGCATTCATAATCCGACGTGCGATAGCATCTGGGTCTTCACGAATTGCCGACCTAAACATTTTTAGAATGGTTTCGTCATACTTATCTCCAATCTCCTTTCGCCGCTCGCGCATCATGCGTACGATCATTCTCAAGGTATCATCTTTGTTATCAGCAAACAGTGGTTCCAGCAATTCGAATCCTTCATCTGCATCACCGTGCATGGACAAATAGCTGGCAAGATGATTGATGGATGCAGGCATGCGCTTTACGTAAAAGCGAAGCAGTTTTTCTGCAAGCTCATAGTCTTCGTATTTGGTAGCCAACTGAGAAATGGTAAATACTTTTTTCAGTCCTGCTGCATTAAGGGCTCCTTTGGTAGGAGGTAATAAGGTCTGGAGCAACCTTCGTAATTCGCCTACATCGCCTTTTTGAGAAGCCAAACGCGCTCGCAGTTCGATTAAGGACAATGGATCGGGANCCAAGGCAGCGTATCGATTTAACCGAGATGCGGCCTTACTGTATTCCTTGCGATCAATCAAAAAATTGATATATGCAGACCATAAGGTTGGATCATTTCGGTAATCGGGTAAAGCGTCTGTAAGTAAGGATTCACAGCCTTTCCAATCTCCAGTACGCGATAAAAGATTTGCATATTGAAGGATCTGACTCTTTCCAAGTTTCCTTTGATTGTGAAGCTCTTTGAAAATTTTTATGGCCTTTAACTGCGACTTTGGATCACGTAGAGAGGTTAGTATTTCTCCCAAAAGGATTTTTTTTGCGTCAGTTAACTCGCCATTGTTAGCGCTTGTTAACAGCAATTTTTGAGCCTGCACAGATTTTATGTAGTTNTTCTGGGATGCGAGAATACGAACGGCAGTATCAAATGCCCAAACAACTTGTGGATTGTTCANGGGNGCCCNGCCTTCATAGGCTTCACGCAATATCAAATTTAGATATTTTGAAAATTCTGCCATCTTCGAGGAATCAAATNGGGCCCAAAATTTGTAAAANTCAGCCATCTTTCGCAATACGTTCAGGTCTTCTTTACTCTCTGCAAAGAACGACTCGTAGATATNCTCGGCATTCTGAAAAAAGCCCCGGTATTCGTATTCCTTCCCAATTAGCAAAGGCATAAGTTCAGCGTCGACGGCTAATTGAGCATCGCGTAAAGTTTGATATAAAGAACCATAGTTTTTCTCCTTTAAATAAACGTCAGCCAATTTGGTCCAAAAGGCTCCTTGTGATGGATCAAGTTCGATGGCATGTTTGAGAGCTTTAGCAGCATCATCGTAATTCTCTGATTTCAGGGAAAAATTCGCATACCAGGCTTGAAGTTGTGCATTGTCCTGCTGTACGTCAGCAACTTTCTGAGCAGCGGCGAGAGCCTCTTGCTTTCTACCTGCATTCCAAAGCAACTCGGCCTCCAGGTTACCCAAAACGCGTTCTTTTACTGCCTTGGGGAGCAACTCCATTTTTTCAAGTGCCGAGTCTATTTTTCCGAACTGGGCTAATAATTTGACATGCCACACGAGCGCATTGGAGTTAGCGGGACCATACTTGAGGGCTTCTTCGAAATGCTCCAANGCGATGTCCAGGTCCTCTTGGAGTGTTAACAAGAGTTGTCCATAAATAATATGTAGTTCATGCCATTGGGGGCGATCCATAAGAGCTTGATCCAATAAGGTCTTCAACTCTTGCAATTGATCGCGTGTTACGGACTGTTCGGCGAATCCAGAGAGTTTCCTTTGCGCTACAGTGAGAACATAAGTCGGATCATTTTCGTCTTTTACTAAATCCAGCAAGGCTTCTTGTGCTTTGTCCATTTCAAGATCGTCTTTTTGCTGAAGTGCGATCGAAAACATTTTCATTCGCATAGGGAGATTGTTTGGTGCCAACTCTAACACCTTGTTCCAAAGCTGGCCCGCCTTGTCTGGTTTACCCAATTGCTGGAATTGTATGGCAAAAATTTCGTAAAGTCGTACTTTTTCTTCACGACNCCAATCATCGATCCCTTTCGTTAATGCAAGGAGTTCTTGGACTAAGGTTTCGTCATCCAAATCAAGATCCAAAAGCAAGCTTGCACGTAGAGTTCGTGATCGAAAAGTAGAGCCATGTTCGGANGTAATCTTATCCAACAGCTCAAGAGCAGGGGCGCTGCCTTTTTGAGGGTCGAGCGCAGTGAGTGAAACTCGATTGTAGAGCATGTCGACATTGTTGGGTTCAAGTGCTTCAGCTATAGTNAGTTGTTTTTCTGCCTCACTTATTCTTTTGCGTTGCAGCAATACTTTANATCGAAGCAGAGCCGCTCTAAATTCTGATAGTGCATTATCTGCAATCGTTTTGTCTACAAAGGCGTTAACACGATCCCAATCCTGCTCGTTTTCTGGAAGCGCAAGTGTTTCTCGCACTATATCGTTTAAGCCACTGTCTTCACTTTTGTTGGCTAATCCCAGTCGCTTTTCAACGCGTTTCAGACCCTGAGAGGCCTGGAGATTATTCGGATACTCGTTGAGTACCTGCAAGTAAGTTTGTCGAGCCAGATCTCGTTTGCCCAGTTGTTCGTAGCAAGCCGCTAGCATGACGCCAGCTTGAATCTGTTTTTGGGGGGCATCAAGAAGCTGCGGTCTTACTTTTTCAAGTGCAATAATTGCATCGGCATAGGATCCCTTTTTAATTAGAATGCGTGNCCGATGAAAATCACAAATCGCGTTGATAGCAGGAAGATTGTATCCTNTAAGTTTTTCAATAATCTTTTCGATTCCTGAGTAATCATCTTTGTTGAGGAGGATGTCGATCTTGACTAGATTCAGTTCGATTCCTTGCNTGTCTTGGAACTTTAGTAGTCCTTCTTCAAGCACTTCGAGTGCTTCGTCAGTATTTCCTCCCGCCAACTCAGCACTTGCCAAGGACCGGTAAAGTCTGTGATTGTTGGGATACTCTTTGACAGCATCTCGAAAAAACTTTGCAGATTCNTCATAGTTTTTTTCGGCAAAGGCCAGGGAACCTTTGCGTGCAAGAACATCCAGGTCGGTTGGGTTGAGTTCATAGGCTCTCTCGATGGAGGCGGCCGCTTTTTCATTTTCCTTGTTGANAGATAAAAAACTGGCATAATTCAAATGCGCTTTGTAGGAATCGGGGTTTTTTTCAACCATTCTTTCCACAACTTGCAATGCAGAGTCTGTGTCCTTGCTATTCATCCTCAAGCATTGGGCTAGTAAGTAATAGATCTCAGGTTGATCTTCAATAATTACTTTGTCGTCAGAGAATTCTTTTTTTCTCGTATCGTAGCCAACGAGTTCCGACGTAAACTTGCTTGTATTCCAATAATCCTTTGCGCGAAACATTGCTCGCGCTTTAAGTTNGTTGAGTTCGGTATCATCGGGGTTGTCACGTAGCAATTCGTCAAGGAGATCAATGGCATTGCTAGCCAATTTGGGTGGTTGGTAGGTTAAGATCATTTTGGCAAACTCTCGCCGCAGGTCTGCATCTCCAGTGCGGCGAATGGTATCGTCAATTACNCCCCAGGCCGTTTGTTTTTGAATCAATGTGGATTCCATATATCTGTTCTTGTAAATATCGATAGCCATGTTAGCGAGATCGATACGGGCCTGATTGTCATCAGGACGAAAGCGTATGAAGTTGTGTTGGAGTTCGAACGCTTCTAGATATTTTTCTTCCTCTAGTTTTTGCGCAGCCTCAATTCGATAATCGTCTGCTCTGCTGCTGATTCTCCAGCCATGCAAGAAGTGGGCTGAAACCGCGACGACAATGAAGCCAACGCATAAACCTATGATTAGTCGATGGTTAATCCGATACCGTTGCATAGTGGGCATCCGTTAAATTTAAGTTGAGTGTTTTGAAGTTATTTGCGTTGCCAAGCTTGTTACAGCCGACATGAATTGTGGCAATAGGTATTCTAAGTTATACCGCTATAAGGAACAGCATTGATTTAATCTGAAAGGTGNGAGTCGTCAGTTAGGGTGCAAAATTCCTATTCGGCATTTTTTGCGACTAAATTTNCACAATGCTTTATGAGTATTTTGAGAACCCGCTTAAACTCCTGCTTATTTGCAAACTACAATCGCATTTAGAAGTCGTTCTAATACTCGGAGAATCTTAGTTGCTACTTAGATCCGTTTGACAAGGGGCCTGTCGGGCAATTTTGGCATTGTGATGCAGAACATAGGAGACGAACATCGGGTCGCGGACCTAATTAGTCTGCTATAGAAGATTTAGCACACGATACTTCCATCTTCATCGTATCCCCGAGATTTTTGGTGTCAACGATGGCCAGTTTACCGCTTAACACAATCCTTAAAGTCCTCACAATTGCTCAAAAAAAAGGCNATTTTCGCCTGCTTGACTTGGAAGGGAGTCAATTGTGACCGAAATANACACCCTGGTAGATTTGGACCGATCTGAGCATTTCATCCTTTTCAGCTGAGCCCTGACCCACATAGATCATCCGTTTCTGCTGCGTTAGCCTAAAGTCCTTCCCTGGCCATGAAATGCTTCAGCTGGCAATCTTNAGCGTATCCCAAAANCCTCTTGCCTTACNTGTNTTNCCTGGTGTACTTCGACTGTCTGGTGATGATCGGATGAAAATCCGTGACAATGAGATTAAGAAACGCCTTCCCAGGTATTTTATCAGTTTGGGGGCGGTGCGCATAACAGCAAGTGTGATGTGAGAACCCGAAATAAGCCAGGAATTCAAAACNTGTTGACAATCGATTCGAGATAGTACCTCCCTGTTGGCAGTCTGGTAGTGGAAGGTTGCGGAGAAGGGAGGGCAATAGCCTGCAATGAGCAGCGNGTTGACTTTTGTAACGCTAAGGTCGATGATAGAAATTAGTAGAGACGGATCCAAAGATGGACACTTATATCCGGTCATCTACATCAGGTTAATTGCTTCATCAGGTTAATTGCTTCATTAGGTGTTGGGGGCGTTGGTTATTGGGTGGGCATTGGTTGTTGGGGGGGCGTTGATCTTCTCCAATGCGGATCTTCCCAGACTAGAGATTTTGACACATCCTAGTTCCAGCGGNTATGGCATTTTNACGGGGTTCATTTCAATCAGGAGTTTCCATGGCCGACAAGTCTGCGGCAGTTGTTGGTGTGATCATGGGCAGTAAAAGCGATTGGGAAACGATGCGCGCCGCCTCTGAGGCCTTAGANCAATTCGGCNTTGCCCATGAGTGCCAAATTGTTTCTGCGCATCGTACTCCACAATGGATGAGCGAGTATGCTCAATCGGCTGAGAAGCGTGGTCTGGAGGTAATCATTGCAGGTGCGGGTGGTGCTGCCCATTTGCCGGGTATGGTAGCCTCCATGACGACACTTCCTGTNNTGGGAGTGCCGGTAGAGAGTAGGGCTCTCAAGGGTATGGATTCACTCTTGTCGATTGTTCAAATGCCCGGCGGCGTGCCTGTGGGGACACTGGCGATTGGCACGGCTGGTGCCAAGAATGCCGGCTTATTGGCTGTGCGAATACTGGNCGGTTCACGTCCCAATCTGCGGTCACAGTTGCAACAGTTTCACCAGCAACAAGCCGATCAAGTTCGGCAAGACTCTCTGGCATAAATTTGCAAGATGCTCAATCTAGTCGTTTAAAGGCTTATAGAACCGTGGCTCATTATTCTAAGTCGGACCANTCTGGGGCCATTCTTCCCGGAGCAACGTTGGGNATTTTAGGCAGTGGGCAGTTGGGACGCATGTTTGCGCAAGCCGCAGCCCGNTTGGGCTATCGGGTGCATGTTTATTCGCCGCTTGCCGANAGTCCCACTGAGCAGGTAGCTGATCAAGCTACGGTAGCCGAATATGATGACATTGACGAGCTGACAAAATTTGCCAACGCCATCGAAGTGGTGACCCTGGAGTTCGAAAATGTGCCAACAACGGCTGTAGAAACTTTATCCCAACATGTTCCTGTCAGGCCCTCTGGGAAAGTTCAGTTTGTTGTTCAAAATAGATTGCGAGAAAAATTATTCCTCCAACAGNCTGGGNTCGNATGNGCTCCCTTTGCTGAGGTAACAACTGCTGAGCAACTTGCCNNTGCTGTNGATAAAATAGGTTTGCCAGCGGTCCTGAAAACGGCNGAGTCAGGATATGACGGCAAGGGGCAATCCAAAATTACAACCCCTGCGGAAGCGTCCACTGCCTGGNCGAGTGTTGACCAGGTGCCGGCCGTCTTGGAGGGCTGGGTTGCATTTCAGCGAGAACTCTCGATCCTGGTAGCTCGTTCTCCGTCAGGGCAAGTTGCCATTCACGGCCCCCTGGCCAATGACCATGTGAATCATATCCTTGATGTTTCCCTGTTTCCTTTGGCCGAACTCGATCCGATTTTGGATGAGGCACAGCAGATTGGCCGAAAGATTGTGGAAGCACTCGATCTGGTTGGTATTTGTTGTATCGAGTTTTTTCTCACCGTAGATGGGCAGCTACTTGTCAATGAAATTGCCCCCCGGCCGCATAATTCGGGGCATCTGACNATCGATGCTTGCTTGACATCACAATTTGAGCAGCAGGTGCGTGCTATCTGTGATTTGCCGCTAGGTTCGGGAGAGTCCGTGGTGCCGGCAGCAATGGTAAATCTACTGGGCGAACTATGGGAGCAGGGTGAACCCAATTGGCAGGCAGTGCTATCCGACCCCCAGGTACACTTGCACCTCTACGGCAAAGCAGATCCGCGNGCAGGTCGAAAAATGGGCCATCTCACAGTACTTGCTGGCACGGTTGAAGAAGCGGCCCAGCGGGCTCTCGCCGCTCGTGAGCAGCTCACCGCGTCTTAGCAGGTGAGCAAGAAATAATCGCATCTTTGTGTAGTATTTCACCTTAAACGATGCAAGTCGCAGTTATACTNGAATTGGTGCTTAGATGCGTTCACATCTCTCAAGTAGAGAAGAGGCGTTTTGAAACCAATCGGGTAACGAATGCCAGACGCGTTTGAAAATGCACTAGATTGTTATTGCAAAGAAGGGACTCTGTGCGGTGTCCATAGTCATAACTATGTGAAATGACGGCGATAAATGACGTAGCCAAGATTTGAGTTTNGAATCTCNGGNTACGCATTTTTAGAGCAGAGNTTTTACTTTTTTGAGGAGATCAATCGATGAAGTATTCAATGTCGTTNGCAGCTTTAGCGTTGGCTATGGTTTTTTCATCAGGCTGTGGTGAATCACCAACTTCTGGCACGCCCGCAACACAAGCCAACTACAAGTCAGCGCCCCTTTGTAATGGCTGCGGCCAGATTAAGGGGACGGCGGTCTGTTGTGCCGAAGGGGCCGAAGCATGTGCTGGCTGCAAACTTAACAAAGGTGCTCCTGGTTGCTGCAAAATCGAAGATGGCGTGCAGCTAATCGTTTGTGGTGGATGCGGCGAAATTAAAGGCACGGAGGTCTGCTGTGCCGAGGGTTGCGAAGCTTGCACTGCCTGTGGGTTGCACAAAGGTTCTCCTGGTTGCTGCAATTTGGAAAAGACGGGTACAGAATCCGAGGGTCCCGCCGGAATTGAGAAAAGCGATCCAGAAATGAAAGAAGGCAACGATAAAGAAATTGCCGATTGTGGCGAATGCGAAGGCGGCGATGACCACGATCACGACGACCACGATCACGAAGAGATCGTTTGATCCGTGGCACCCTGGCACATTCGTTTACAAGTAGCTTGATACAAGAACTATGACCCTGTGTCGCGCTTGGTTTCAGAACCCGCGAGCTCAGCGCTGGCGGCTTTTATTATGCGCTGTTCAGCGTACTATTCACCCACCAGGTGCGCCTNTGCCCAGCAACTTGGGTCTTCTTCGTAGGGAAAACCGGGGCCTGTCGAAAAGGTTTGCAACCCCCGTTCACGGTCCAGCAGAGCATACGTAAAGCCCAGTCGCGTCTGTGATCCTGGATCAAAACCACCCAGTGCTGTGGCAGGAGCAAAAGCAGACAGCTCATAAGCCGCTTTGGTGACTTTGCTTTGTACCTTCAGTTCACCCACTCGCAAAGGGCGCGCATTTTCGCGGGCCCGATTAATGAGCATTTGCTCGGCTACCGGCTCCTCGGCACTCCTACCGCCGCCACGCGGCAGAAACACAAATCGATGACAAAACTTGCTCGCGCGTCGCACATTGGTGGTGGCTCGCGTATCGACCCATACTTGCAAACCGTCACTTTCGTCCAATCGCGACTCCCGACACCAGGGCAACTGCCGTCGTCCTTCGACGCGCACCCACCAGGCAAGTCCCTCGGTGCTCCAACCCATACGTACATCTGCAAAAGGTGTCTCGCCATCCAGTTCACTGAAGGAGGCCAGGCGGTAGCTTTCGTCGAGTACGGCGCCCTGTTGTGGAGACCACAATTGTTTGCATTGTTGAACATCAACTGCAAAGCGGAACAGAAACCGCGGGGCGATGAGCGAATTGTCAGTTGAGGGGTTGGGCATAGCTTCAAGTTGTACCCAGCCAGGAAGAAAAAATTAAGCCCCGGATCGGCGGGCCGGGGCTCGATATGTGGAGGGTTGCAGTGGAGATTTTCAACGGNGTATCACGGGGAATTGCTGGTTAGTAGTCGGAATCGGAGAGGGGTTCCGCCATGAAGAACATGCCTCCATTGCCCGTTTCCGCATGTCCCGTCAGCGTGTGGACAGCTTTTTTCCCATTAGGTGTCATCAATTGTTGATACACAACGTAGCTAATGGAGTTACTGATAGCACGTGTACTACTGTCTGCAAACACTACATTAAAAACATTGGTGTGACTACTGGCTGGACGTCGGAAAGCGATGCCTGTACCGGACGCATTAATGTAAGGTGGCCTCACACCACCATCTGCACTAAAGGGCTGAAAGGTATCTGGGCTTGCTAGATTAGGAGCTGCTTTGTTGNTTNGATCATNCACCCAGACGATACCAAAAGGCTGTTCCGTCTGGTGCATTGAAGTTCCCCAGTAANNACTGCATAGCCAATTATTATTAACTCCACCCGAAATCTCATCGTCCTTATGGATGTTCTCTGAAAGCATGATTGTTGTCCCAGCACCGTCCTTTATATCAGAAGGATATCGAACGGTGAGTGAAGGTTGGGCAACCAAATTGTGGAAAAGACCATTTGCCTTGTTGTCTGCCGCAATCGAGGAATCAGGACCACCCGTATTTGCACTGTAGGATAAGTAGCCTTGTTGGGCTGAAGGCCTGGCATCACTTCCACAGGTAAAAATAGATACTACTGGTGGCATTAAGTAGTCGAATTGTGGTTGACCATTAACATTATTAGGGTTGTCATTATTTGATCTTAATTGATCCCAAAGAGTTTGCTGTTCAAGGTGGGGCAAGAGCTTTGCGGCCCAGCTTGTGAGCATGTATCCATCGGTCGCACCACGATAGGGATCAGGAANANCANGATAGGGATCAGGAATAGCATTGGAGACAAGTTTCTCCGTTTGCATCCAACCGGGAAAAACACCCTTAGGTGAGTTCGTATACGATAGGAGTGCCGTGCCAAGTTGTTTCAAATTATTAGAGCATTCAACTCGTCGAGCCTCTTCGCGGGCACTTTGGATTGCTGGCAACAGCAATGCCATAAGTGTGCCGATGATTGCTATGACAATCAAAAGTTCAACAAGTGTAAAACCCCGACGACCTGTGATATGATGACGAGCTGTGAAATTCATGCTTAGCCACTCCTCTTGCAATTCAAATAGTTCACTCCAACAGAAAATCCAGCATACAGGATTTACCAGTCAAAAGAGAATGCAACAATGAAGGTTGGTTTGTTCCGTAGTCGCTTGTGGGTTCGATACTCGTTGGTGAACGGACCCTGCCGTTAATTATCACCAAAAGCCGCAAGGAACGCCAGCCTTAAGGAAATACAAGAAAAAACGTTAGTTTCGCCTGCAGCACTTGGTACACCAACCTACGAAAACAGAATCTATGAAATAGATTTCACGGGTGCAACAGACATCAGCCAATCACAGTTTGACACGTGACTTGTAGGTGAAACTTTCAGCGCCGTTACGAAGGAGTTTCTTTGGTCGGGGCAAGTGGGGGATGATAGATGATCAAATTGGCAACGACCAGAATCTGGAAGGTATTGGCGTAGGACCTAGGCTGCCAAATGGTTCTTGGATATTGCTAGGAGTTGTTGACAGTGGCGATCCAATCAGCAGCAACACGATTGTATCCTTTGAGCTGGCTCCGTTATCTCTCATAGCAAACGATCCGGATACGGGCGATTTTGATCAAGACGGAAATACGGACGGCCAAGATTTTCTGACCTGGCAACTTGGATGCAATGTGAGCTCTCTGCCAGGACTAGGGCATGGCGATGGTACACACGATGGTGAAGTGGACGGAGATGATCTGGCTGTCTGGGAGTCCACCTTTGGAGTTGGGGCCTCCACGCCGGACTTTAACGGGGATTCAGACATTGATGGAACGGACGTTCTCATTTGGCAAAATGGCTTTAACTCAGGAACTACCTTGGCTGAAGGAGATGCCAATAACAGTATGTTCGTCGATGGTGCGGATCTTACCTTTTGGCAAGACGCGCATGGCCAACCGGTTCTAGTAGCTGCCGGGGCCAGCCTGTCTGTACCGGAGCCTACGACCTGGGGCCTCTTGATCCTTGCCCATTTGTTGCATCCACTGCTGATCCGGCAGCAAAGAATCGATGCGTGCACTGAGTAGTGTGCGTTGCGCTAGCGATCCACGTTCCCTACAGGTTTTTTGACTGAACCCCCAAAGCTCACCCCCATCTTTTAAATGGATACTTGTAGAATGATTGCGTATTGGTGGTCTAGCGCTTTGCTTTGGCCCACATGTTTCATCAAAAATACGTAGCGAGATGGTCTAAGAATTTATCCCGAAAGCCCCCTCCCCTAACACCTCCGCCGAAAACGGAGGAGGGGGATCCTGGGGTGTGAATCGAAGCTTGAGCATCTAGTGTCGAAAGTGCCGGCAGCCGGTAAAGATCATTGGCAGGCCGTGCTGGTTGCAAGCGGCAATCACTTCGTCGTCGCGCCGCGATCCGCCCGGTTGAATAATTGCTGTGATGCCTGCGGCGGCTGCCTGGTGGATGGAATCGTCGAACGGAAAAAATGCGTCCGAGGCAAGCACCGAGCCCTCGGCCCGATCGCCCGCCTTGCGGATGGCAATCTCGACCGAATCAACACGACTCATCTGGCCTGCTCCTACGCCGACCAACAGACCGCTCTTGGCAAGTAGGATGGCGTTGGATTTTACGTGTCGGCAAACGGACCAGGCAAAAGCCAGATCACTTTGCAGGGCGGCAGTGGGCTGAGCCTGGGTGACCACATTCCAGGTCGAGCTGTCGTCGTCCAGGTCGTCGGCTGCCTGGCAGAGCATGCCGCCATCAATCTGGCGAAACTGCGATTGGGCTTGTCCAGGTTGGATCTGGCCAACACGAAGCAACCGCACATTGGCTTTCCACTTTGGCTTGGTGGTGAGGATTTCGAGCGCCTCGGGTGTGAAATCGGGTGCCACGATGGCTTCGACAAATCGTCCAGGTTCTGCCAGAAAATTGGCCATAGGACCATCCACGGCCATATTCACACCCAATACCGAACCAAATGCACTCACGGGATCGCCATCCCAGGCATTTGCAATCGCCTCACCCAGGGTGTCTGCGGTAGCTGCTCCACACGGATTGTTGTGCTTGAGCACTGCCACTCCGGGAGTCGGTAGTGAACGGGCGATGGCCAGGGCCGCATCGAGGTCCAAGAGATTGTTGTAAGAGAGTTCTTTGCCGTTGAGTTGTTCGGCGTTGACGAGACTATGGGGACTGGCCGTTGGTGATGTGTAGAGTGTCGCACTTTGGTGCGGGTTTTCGCCGTAGCGCAAGGTGGCCCGACGCTCCAGCCGTAGTACGACTTGCGCGGGCGTTGATTCCTCAGATTCCAGTCCTGCAAAATACTCGGCAATGGCCAGGTCGTAGGAGGCCGTGCGGGCAAATGCCGCGCCAGCCAGTTCACGTCGCAGCTGGATAGAGGTGGTCCCAGTGGCTTGTATTTCGGCTGCGATCGTATCGTACTGACTGGGGCTCGTTGCCAGGGTTACAAAGGAGTGGTTTTTTGCTGCCGAGCGAACCATGGAGGGCCCGCCAATGTCAATTTGTTCGATAGCTTCTGCAGTGGTCACACCCTCTCGAGCAATGGTCTCTTCAAACGGATACAAGTTGACCACAACTAGGTCGATCATTTCGATGCCATGTGCCTGGGCTGCGGCCATGTGCTGCTCATTGTCGCGTCGACAAAGAAGTCCGCCGTGGACCTTGGGATGCAAAGTTTTTACCCGTCCATCCATCATTTCCGGAAAACCGGTGTAGTCGGCCACATCACGTACCGCAATTTGGGCCTCTTCCAGGTGGCGACGCGTACCACCCGTACTGAAGATTTCGACTCCTTGCGATACCAGGATTTGCACAAATTCAATGAGCCCCGATTTATCACTAACACTGATCAGGGCACGTTTTATGGGAGTTGAGGACATCATGGCGTCAGGAGAACCAAGGGTGAAGGATGGAAAGATGGCTACGATAGCATATTGCTGTGCGAGGGACGAGGAGCGCGGGGGAACATGCTCCGGGCTCCCAATCCGTGCCATTTTATTGAACTTAGCTTTGACCTGCTGCGTAGAATGAGGGTAGTGGTTGCCAGATCGATGATGAACTGGCCTTTTTCTAGCAAGATGCTCATCCTTGTCGCGCTTTTTTTGTAGTCAGGCTCTTCTTGAGTAGCGCCCTACAAGCGGAACAATCCCACCTCTCGGTATGAGTAGGTCTGTCGGTCATTTCGCTACGATACGTGCGATCTTAACCGTGGGGGTGTTTCCGCAAGGGCTGTAACGGTCGCAAGAGGTCCCTCTGCAAAAAGTTATGGCAAACGCCTTAGCCGTTTTTTGACCAGGGCATTTGTGTGACCTATATTCAACTGGTGGCAGATAGATGCCCCATTTTGCTCCCAGTGCGCACCCAGGTCACTGCACTTGAGCAGGCCCGCGGACAGAACTCGCCGTAGTGCTTTTTAGGTTGGTAACCCCTAAGGGGGGCGAGCCTGACAGGCGCGACACACTCCCCACATGGAACGAGCATCACATGCAATACTGGGTCCTAACGCAGCGAACCAGGCACTTACGCCTCCGGATGCCTTTGCTGCTTTCTACCGTTGTTTTTATGGGCTTCCTTGCGCAGTCCTGGGCCCAGTTTTCACCTGTTGACACACCCGTCACCGTTCTTCCTGAGTCGGTCCCCTCGACCTCCCTGCGGAGTGTCCTGGACAAGGGGCAGCAACTGGAATCGAACGATCGCTGGGGCGAAGCTCTCAGTCATTACGAAGATGCGCTTCGAGAGCATCGTGATAACGAGACATTGCGGCAATGTTACGATCGGTCCAAACTGCATTACAGCCTGGACCGTCGCTACCGTGATCGTAGCTTTAAAAAATCAATCGAGAGCTTGGATCAACAGCAGTCGTTATCTCTATATTCCGAGCTATTGCAGAAAACGGGCACCCACTATGTTCACACCCCAGCCTGGCAAGCCTTGGGAGTACGGGGTACCAGGGCGATTGAGATAGCCCTGGGTGATCAGGATTTCGTGTCTGCAAATCATCTTCAGATTTTGCCTGAGCAGCTGGGCACGTTGCGTCGCGATTTGTACCAGCTTCTCGGCCAGCAACAAATCAATAGCTCACGAAACTTGATTCAATACACTTCCGAAGTTGCTCGACTACTGGAGGTACGGGCACGACTTAAATCGAGCGCAACAATCATGGAGTTTGTTTCTGCGGCGGCGAACGGTTTAGACGATTACTCGTCATATTTGACTGCCGATCAGCTTCGTGAAGTCTATTCTCAAATTGAGGGCAATTTCGTGGGTTTGGGTGTTGAACTCAAAGCGGCGGAAGGGGCTCTGCTGATCGTGCATGTGATTCCTGGTAGCCCTGCAGAACGGGCTGGTATCAAAGCGCAGGACCGGATTGTCGCCGTCGACGGCAAGAGTACCGCTGAGATGTCGACTGACGAAGCAGCGTCGATGTTAACCGGAGCAGAAGGCACCTGGGTGCGGGTAACAGCTTACTCACCTCACTCGCAACCCCGTGTACTCAACATCCGTCGCGAGCATGTAGAAGTGCCAAGCCTGGAAGATGTCAAGATTGTCGATTCTGATTTTGGAATCGCTTATATTCGTGTCCCGACTTTTCAGAAGGCGACTGCTCGTGACCTGGAAACGGCTCTCTGGGATTTACATCGGCAGGGGATGCGTTCACTCATTCTGGATTTGCGTGGCAATCCGGGTGGATTATTGACTTCTTCGGTCGAAGTGGCTGACAAGTTTCTAACCGAAGGGAATATCGTTTCTACGCGTGGACGAGGGGCTCAAGAGAATTTCAACTATCAGGCCCACTATGGTGGCACCTGGCGTGTGCCACTGGTCGTATTAATTGATGGTGATAGTGCAAGTGCCAGTGAGATTTTTGCAGGTGCTATCAAAGACAATGCCCGTGGCAGAATTGTCGGCACAACATCGTATGGCAAAGGTTCTGTCCAGGGAATCTTTCCTTTGGGATACGCAGGGGCCGGTATTCGCCTGACAACGGCCAAATTTTTCTCTCCCAATGGTGTGCCAATCAGCCATCGAGGCGTTGAACCCCACGATCAGGTAAAGTCCCATCAAGTTGCCAAACCCGCCGATCCAGAATTCACTGCTGTAGAAGTGCAGTTGGAAGACGAAGTTCTGCGAGCCGGAATTTCAGCTGCCAGGAGCCGCGTGGCTGCCCGCTAATTCTGCTGCCACCTTAAACTTGCTACAAAGTACCAGGATCAAGACTCAGGGGATGAAAAAACAGGTTGGCCTGACGCTGTAGGGGTAGTAGAAAGTGTGGGCCTGCGGCGTCGTTTTGTCCTGTGTAGTCGTTTTGGCGTTGTTCAAGGCAGTATGGGGGCTCTAAATGGCTGGTTGACCTGCTCGGCAGGTTGACGAAGAGGCCTTTGGAAAGGATACTGGCGTTTCTCTCGAACAGGGTTGGCGTCGTCAGCAGATTTGCGGCACGGCCTTACAGCTTGCCACCCTGGGTTATTTAACACTCTGGTTTTTTACCACTCTGGTTTTTTTTGCCACTTTGGGCTTTTTGCGTTGGTCTCCACTTTTTCTGTTGGGCATTCCTCATGGTTTATGATGACGAAGATAATCTGTTTGAAGAAGAATTTGACTTCGTGGATGAAGACGATGATGAGGGAGATGATGGTGATTTAACGGACCAGTTGGATGACGACGCAACGCAAGTCGAAGAAAAAGAGGAGGTGAAGCCCAAACGCCGTGCTTCGAACGGCAAAAAACGCAGCGCCAAGCCTAAGCCGCGTAAACGGTCCAAGGCGTCAAAAGGTGAGGCAGTCGATGAAGCCAGCGGAGAGACGTCCGATAAGGACTCAGCTGAGACTGCGGATGAGGAACCCGAAGAAAAAGGGCCCCCACCCCCACCCACGGACCATCGGGTTCATCTTTATGAATTTGGCAGCTTCACACGCACAATCCAGCGGGAGTTTACCTTGGAAGATGCGGAGGCCTTCGCCAAAGAATTCAATCGCACCTCCAAGTCCTACAGCCGACAGGCCGTGGCGGCGGGCAAAGACGATGAGCCTGCCTTGGGTATCTAGAATCGGATATCTAAGATCAGGAGTTGGGTAAAACTGAACCCATCCATTGCTGGCTGCGTACCAAAGAGGTTGGATAGCCTAAGTATTCGGCTAGGATCGCTACTATCGTTTTGATATGCGTTCTCAGCTTAATCGGCACATCGTGTGAAAAAAGGCCCTTTTTGGTCTTCAATTCGCTTGCGCTGCTGCCGAGTACCGTGGTACGTTTAATAGTTGCGTTCTCGTGCACTATGCGAATTATTGGCGGAGTCACGCTAGAAACTCAGAGTTAGCGCCTCCGCATGCTTATTACAATCCAGCCCATTCGTCGGAAGAGAAGGTCGATTTTTATGCGTTGTTTCAAACAAATACAGTACGCATTGTTAGTGGGTTCTTTTGCGCTAGTATTGAATGTTCCTGCTGAGGCACAACTCATCCAAGACCCAGAGGCCGTGGCTGCAGTCGAACGGGGTGTTGCCCTTATGGAAGGGGGGAATTGGGAAGAAGCCTTCGAGCGATTTACGCAAGCAATTAAACTTGACCCCACATACGCAGATGCTTTTGTCGGCATGGGAGACGCGCTTCGCGCTTTGGAAGACTATCAGGCCGCAATTGGTTATTATCGCCAGGCCTTGGATATCAATCCCAAATTGGCTAGTGCGTACAATGGGCGCGGAGTTTGTTTTCGGGAAATAGGCGATATTAATATGGCTGCCAATGATTTTGACAATGCGAGTCAATTGGATCGAAAAAATCCAGACATCGCCGCAAACTGGGGTGATGTGCTGATCAATAATGTGGGAGATCCAACGCGTGCGATGCGCTATTTGGATGCAGCGATTGAGTTGGACCCCGAAAACGCCAAAGCCTATCGTAACCGTGGACTGGCACACATGCGTTTACGCGATTTCGAAGCCGCAATCGAGGACTTGAATAAATCGATCGAGGTGGACCCTGAAGATTTTGAGACTTATACCACGCTTTCGAGTGTGTATCTGAATGAGCAGGAGTTTTTATTGGCAATGGACGCATTGTCTCAAGCCATTGAAACTTACAAACCAGAAGAAAGCAGTGATCCAGATTCCTTCATCAATGGCTATTTGCAGCGTGCAAAAACGGGGTTGGATCTGGCCAAGCTTGACGAAACTACAGAAGCCAGGCGACAGGAACTTTACCAGGCTGCGATCAGTGACTCGGATGCCGTTTTGGAGGAATTTCCTGACCGTTATCCNGAGNCCGGGTTGGCACTATACCAGCGCGGATTGGCTTTAAGATTGCAGGGGAAATTAGGGGAAGCCATCAAATCGCTTACCGATGCAATTCAACTGGCCCCTCCGGGTGAAGAAGGCAGTTATGTTTCAGAGGCTTATCTGAAGCGAGGTATCTGCTGGCACTATCAGGAGCAGAGTAGCCTGGCCCGTGGAGATTTGGAGCAGTCGGCGGCGATCAATTTTGAGGATCCACTGCCCCATCTTTGGATTGGTTTCACGTACGCTCAGGAGGAGAAGTTTCGAGAGGCCATTGATAACTATGGTGAAGCAATTTCTAGAAATGGGTCGTTTCCTAGGGTCTATGTGAATCGCGGTCTGGCCTACATGCACCTCAAACAATACAAAAAGGGTGTCGATAACTTCAATGAAGCGATCCGTACGGAGCCAAATGAGCACTTGAAGGCGAGGCATTTTTATATGCGTGGGATTGCCCACTTGAAGCTTGGCGAAGACCAGAAGGCGTTTGATTCGTTNCATCTGGCTACTCTGAACGACGAAACGTACAAACCGGCATTTCATCAGGCAGCTGAAGCTTCGAAGAGACTGGGGCAACCNGGTCTTTCAGAGCAGTATGAGAAGCGGGCCAAAGAATAAATGTTCAGCATTCATTTGCAGAATGCTGCTAAAAATCGAGTGCCAAAAAATCAAGCCGGACCCTCCTTGGGGTCCGGCTTGATTTCTTGCCTGGCAAACAGTTTGCCTGCCGTGCCTTGTCAGTCCTGGGGACTACCTTATACTGAACCGCCATGGAGTTTGGTAGTGATGNAATATACCCGCTTGTTTTTACTTGATGAGGAACTGTTTGCGTGGATGACATGCCGCAATCGTTCTTGGCCCGCCACGATTTTTTGATCCGTAGGCTTCATTCTCTTTCGGGGTTGGTGCCCGTTGGCGGATACATGATTATCCATTTGCTGGTGAACGCTAGCGTTTTGGAGAGCCCTGCCACGTTTCAGAAAAACGTTTATCAAATCCATAGTTTGGGCGCTCTGCTGCCCTTGGTGGAGTGGGNCTTTATCTTTATCCCGCTACTGTTCCATGCAATTATTGGCATGGTGATCATTGCGGGAGCCTTACCGAATACGAATCAATATCGTTANGGTCCCAATTACCGCTACACTTTGCAGCGGGTCACGGGCATGATTGCTTTTGCCTTTATTATGGTTCACGTCTTTCACATGCACGGTTGGTTGCATGCCGATATTTGGTTGGAGAACCTAGTAAAACCGTTAGGTGGTGCTCAATTCAAACCTTTCAATGCCGCATCGACTGCCGGCGAAGCCTTGCAAGGAATCGGCTATTTGGTGTTTTATGTGATTGGGGTTTTGTCGTGTGTGTACCATTTGGCGAATGGTATTTGGACGATGGGGATTACCTGGGGTGTATGGACCAGTCCTGCTGCACAAAGCAGGGCCTTGAAGGTTTGTGGTGGCTTAGGAGTCTTGTTGGCAGTGGTGAGTATGGGTGCCCTGTTTGGCATGCAGAGAACCGGACATGGCAGGGCACTTAAAAAAGCCCGGCAAGTAGAGGACCAGATGTACAGAAGTAAAATCAGTTCAGGCGAACTCATTCCGAACGAACAGAAACGCGCAAAACCACGGACAGAATAATAGACGAGAAGGTTCAAACGGCCAGTCCCTGAAGGAATNGTTGCTTGGTAGGTTCCATTGCAACGAGCGCGTAAACACACGGTATTTTCCCACAATAAAAATAGCCATTCCCCCTGGAACATCTCCATGGCAAAACAACGCGTATTAGTCGTCGGCGGCGGACTGGCCGGTCTGGCAGCAACTATGAAGCTTGCTGAATTGGGCATTTCGGTCGATCTCATGAGTCTCACACCCGTCAAACGTTCACATAGCGTTTGTGCCCAGGGAGGCATCAATAGTGTTAACGAAATGACGCGACAACAGGGTGATAGCGAATACCTGCACTTTGACGATACCGTTTATGGGGGTGATTTTCTACAGCACCAGCCGCCCGTAAAAGAGATGACAGATTGGGCGCCTCGCATTATCGATTTAATGGATCGCCTGGGCGTGCCATTCAATCGCACTCCCGAGGGTTTCCGTGATCAGCGTCGATTTGGAGGGACACTCTTCAAGCGTACAGCTTTTGCCGGGGCAACCACGGGCCAACAACTCCTCTACGCGCTTGATGAGCAAGTGCGACGCAGACACCATGCAGGCCAGGTTGAGATGTATGAGGGCTGGGATTATCTGGGGCCAGTGGTGGACGACGAGGGCCGTTGTCGCGGGGCAATTGCTCAGAACCTGGTCACGATGGAGATCCGTTCCTTTCCGGCGGATGCCGTGCTCCTGGCGACTGGTGGATGCGGCCTGATTTATGGGCGTAGCACAATGTCCATGGCCTGTACGGGAAGTGCGGCTAGCCGCAGTGTGCAAGCTGGGGTGCATTACGCAAATGGCGAATTCATCCAAGTGCACCCCACAGCGATACCGGGAGCCGATAAATTACGTTTGATGAGTGAAAGTGCTCGTGGTGAAGGAGGGCGTGTCTGGGTGCCGCGCAAACCTCAGGATGAACGCGAGCCAGGCAGTATTGCTGAATCCGATCGGTACTACTTTCTTGAGGAACGGTATCCAAAGTATGGCAATTTGGTGCCACGCGATATTGCCACACGCGAGATTTTCAATGTCTGTGTGAATGAAGGTCTAAGTGTTGAGCAATCACGTCAGTGTGTCTACTTGGATCTGACTCATATTTCTCGCGATGAGCTGGATCGCAAGCTAGGCGGCATCCTGAGCATTTACGAGAAGTTTCAGGGTGTCGATCCACGTGAAGACCCNATGAAAATCTTCCCTGCCGTTCACTACTCCATGGGAGGTTTGTGGGCCGATTACCAACGGTCNGCCGATGGCGGATTGGTGCCGGGTTCGCCCCGGAATCAACAGACCAATGTGCCCGGGCTCTATGCGATTGGAGAATGTGATTACCAATACCATGGTGGCAATCGATTGGGAGCCAATTCATTGCTGTCGTGTATTTTTAGCGGCCTGTTTGTGGCGCCATGCGTGCAGAACATGTTGTCTTCGTTGGCCGATTCGGCGCACGACGAAAAGTACGACACGCTCCATCGTAGCCATCGAGCTGTCAAGCAACTTGACCATGACGGACTTTTGAAACGTGAGGGTGGGCGCGAAAACCCCTATGTCATCCACCAGGAGCTGGGAGATGTCATGACCAAGGCGGCGACAGTAGTTCGCGAAAATAGCCAACTCCAGTCGGCCTTGGATAAGGTGAACGAATTGGCCGAACGTGTTGAGAATTGCTCGCTTTCAGATACAGGTTCCTGGACCAATCAGAATGTGGTATTCACNAAGTCCTTGCGAGANATGTTCCCNCTGGCAAAAGCAATCGTAATGGGGGCCTTGGCCCGCGATGAATGCCGCGGCGCTCACTACAAACCCGAATTTGTCATGCCAGGAATCGAAGCTGAAGACCCTGCGGAACGCTATCGGCAGGCTGAGCAATGGNGTGAGGCATTTGAAGCAAAGAACCAAAAATGGCTCAAAACAACCCTGGCAACTTTCGATAAGAAGGGGGAGCCAACGCTTAGCTACGAAGAAGTTGATACTTCACTGATACCACCCAGGCCCAGACTGTATGGTCTTGTTGGTGGTGAAATCATCGAAGAGGTTTGGAAAGATCGCCAGTCAAAAGCCACGCCTGGAAAGTCCGCCGGTATCTCATCCGATGGGGGCTCGNCCGCAGTTGCGACCCACTGACTAACATTGCCTGATTGGCAAGAACATTGCTAAGCTGACTGGGGATGAGATACTATTACGAACAAGCAGTATTTCCTACAGGAGANAGAAGGAAACGCACCTATGATTGCCCATTCCGAGAACAATACGAGCCAGCCCTCTACGATCGAGGTTCGTATTCTCAGGCAGGATGCTCCCGGTGAGTCGAGCTATTGGGAACGCCATCGAATTACCTACGAACCAAATCTNAATGTTATCAGNGTGCTTCAGAAGGTTGCGGCCACAGCCACGACGGCTGATGGCAAAAGCACTTCGCCTGTGGCATGGGATTGCAACTGTCTCGAAGAAGTATGCGGCGCTTGCACAATGCTCGTAAACGGCCAAACGAGGCAAGCTTGTTCGGCCTTGGTCGATAANCTGTTAGCTGAGAATCCTGACAGCATTGAATTGAGACCGATGAGTAAGTTTCCGGTTGTGCGCGATCTGGTCGTGGAGCGTGGCCGAATGTTTCGGGCTTTGGAGCGCGTTTCGGCTTGGATACCTGTCGACGGCTATGGCGACCGTGGACCCGGCCCTCGCGAATCGCAGNAGGGCCAAGAGGTTCGCTACCCACTTTCGGAATGCATGACCTGTGGCTGTTGCGTCGAGGCCTGCCCCCAATTTACTAAAGTCGAATTAGCGCAGCATNCGGGAGAACCAGACGAAGAGTTTGCGGATCGTAAAAATAGAGCCCACGATGTGGCATTCCTGGGCGCGGCCGCAATCAGCCAGGCAATGCTCTTTAACGATCATCCCACGGGCCATATGAATGCCGCCGAACGCTTAGAGGCCCTCGAGGGACCTGGTGGTCTGCAGGTCTGTGGTAATGCCCAAAATTGCGTTTCGGTTTGCCCCAAAGAAATACCATTAACAACTTCCATTGCCCGAGCCGGGCGTCAACTTACGGGACATGTGATCAAACGAATCTTTGATCGATAGTATTGTTTCTTCGGCAATCTGAAAAAGCGTATTTTGCGTTCAATGGTGTCGTCGTGAGTTTNCGACTGCATGAACTTGCGACGAAGCGCCTTTGTGTGAGGCTTGCCTTTTTGTCAGCATCGCCCTATTTGCAATGGAAGTGCGTACCATTCATTTCCGTAGATCCTATCTCTTATGGGGTTAAACTATGAACGCCATTGATGCCATTCGTAATACCATGTCTATCAGCTCGATGGTGCTCAAAAGCTACATCAGTGATTNAGACGATGCCGAACTGATGACCCGTCCAGCAGCGGGTTGCAATCACCTGGCCTGGCATTGGGGCACTTGATTGCTTCGGAATGCATGCTTCTTGAGTCCGTTCAATCCGGCTCCTCAGCGGAATTNCCTGAGGGTTTTGTTGCCGAACAACATNGCAAAGAAANTGCCAGTGAGGATGATTCGGCAAAGTTTTTNNCCAAGGCGGAGTACCTGAAGTTGTACGACCAGGTGCAGGCGGCCACGTTGGCGGCACTCGACAAGGTTTCGGAAGCCGATCTCGATGGTCCATCTCCAGAACGTTTTCGCGAAACGTTTCCCACCGCTGGACACATTTACATTCTTATCGCTACCCACGGAATGATGCACGCAGGACAATTTGTTCCTGTACGACGCGCATTGGGTAAGCCGATTTTGATGTAAGGGACATGNTGGGCANGAAGTGAATTCNGNTAGATTNTCCNCNAGCCNAGGTTGCTCGTCCAGCTATTTGNGCAGTCCTNAATGTCTTCGANAACTTANGCAGGCTGCATTTCAGCTTTNCGCTCTGCAACAATNTCTGTTTGAATGCTTGCAGGTACCGGAGAGTACTTGCANAGTTCCATGGTAAAGGTCCCCTGCCCTTGCGTGAGACTTCTTAGCTCAGTGGAGTAACCAAAAGTTTCAGCGAGTGGTACTTCAGCGATGATGGTNGTAACTTTATTCTGAGTGTCGGTAGAGACAATCATCCCACGCTTNCTGGAAACCTGCCCCACCACGGCTCCCTGGAATTCCTCCGGACATTCGATTTCGGTTTGCATGATGGGCTCAAGCAAAGCGGGTTTCATCCGCGAGAAGTTTTCGCGAAAGCATTCTTGAGCTGTCAACATGAAGGCCATGTCGGAAGAGTCGACATCATGGTAGGTNCCGTCTTCNAGNAGAACTTTCATTCCCACAACCGGATATCCGGCNAGTGGGCCTTTCTCCATCATTTTACGAAAACCTTTTTCGATGGCCGGAATGAAATTTTTCGGGATGCGTCCTTGAACGACTTTGTCGACGAATAACAATTCATCGCCATTCGCCTCTTCACGATCTTCATCGGTCATGGGGCTAATAACACCTTTGATATGACCATATTGNCCGGAGCCACCCGTTTGCTTCTTGCGTTTGTGATCAAAAGCAAACGGCAAGGTGCCACTTTCGCGGTAGCTCACTTTGGGAGCACCCACTTCGACTTCAACGCCATACTCGCGTTTGATGCGTTCGACATAAACTTCGAGATGGAGTTCACCCATGCCGGCAATAACGGTTTCGCTCGTTTCTTCGTCAGTAAATACCTGGAAGGTGGGATCTTCTTTACGAAAACGCTGCAAGGCTTTGCNNAGCTTGTCNGCGTTGTCGCGNGACGAAGGATTGATGGACATTTTGATGACAGGGTCGGCGACGAAGATGTTTTCCAGGTTGCAGTAACCGGCTTCTTTGCAGTAGGTATCACCACTAGCGCAGTCGATACCCATGATGGCTACAATGTCACCTGCCGAGGCAGTGTCGATTTCTTCNCGTTTGTCACTATGCATTCTGACAATGCGACTGAANCGNTCCNTTTTACCNGTACGTTGGTTGATATACTGCTCGCCCTTGCCAATTGTGCCTTGGTAGATCCGCATGAAGGTAAGCTGTCCNTACTCGTCGTCCACGATTTTGAACGCCATGCCGACAAACGGTTTTTGGGGATCGCTTTCGAGGGCGATTTTCTCATCCGGGTTGTCAACCTTGCTCGCCTTGACCTCATGGTCCAGTGGAGTCGGCAAATATCGATTTACGGCATCGATTAAAGGTTGAACCCCTTTGTTTTTGAAGGCCGACCCCATGAACACAGGAGTAAAACCCTGGCCAATGGTGGCATCACGGCAGATCTTGTGGATGAGTGCTTCGTGGACTTCTTCTTCGGAGAGCAGCAGTTCCATGAGTTCATCGCTATACATGGAAAGGCCTTCCAGCATGTGGCTGCGTGCTGCAGAGGCTTCGTCGGCCAGTTCTGCGGGGATTTCTTCCTCGCGGATATTTTCGCCATTACTCCCGTCAAAATAAAGGGCCTTCATGGTCACCAGATCCACCACGCCTTCAAAATTTTCTTCCTTGCCAATGGGAATCTGCATGGCGACTGCATCGGCTCCCAGCTTTTCGCGCACTTGATCGATCACGGATTCGGGGTTAGCGCCCGTACGATCCATCTTGTTAATAAAGGCCAGGCGAGGGACATGGTAACGTTTCATTTGACGATCAACGGTCATCGATTGCGATTGAACGCCACCGACTGAGCAAAGGACCAGCACGGCACCATCGAGGACGCGTAAGCTGCGTTCGACTTCGACAGTAAAATCAACGTGACCCGGGGTGTCGATGAGATTGATATCGTGATCTTCCCAGGTCAGGCTCGTGGCAGCACTAGTGATGGTGATGCCACGCTCCTTTTCCAGTTCCATATGGTCCATAGTTGCGCCATCACCTCCACCGCGAACGTCTTCAATTTTGTGAATACGTCCCGAGTAGAATAGGATGCGCTCGCTGAGCGTAGTTTTGCCCGAGTCAATGTGAGCGGAGATACCGATGTTGCGAACTTTGGAAAGGTCCATGAAACTGCCTTGATCTCAATTCAAACGTCATGAAACATAAAATAAAACAGAACTATCGCCATGCGCAGCGGATAATTTAGCCAGGACAATGAGTAGGAATTTAGCGTGTCGATTCAGGTGGTATCTTCTAGGTGGTAGGGATGCCTCAGGAAAGGACTTTCTCAGGTACGGTGCTAGCCAAAACACAAATCTCATCAGGGTATAATTCTTACCAAGGCACAATTCTTAACAGCAAGCACTGTTTGAGAAATGCCCAGTTTGGGAAATACCAAGTTTCAGAAATGCCCAGTTGGAGAAACACCAAGCCAAGAAATGATACTTCCTGTCAACCTGACTTAAGGCTAGACGAACTTGTATTCTTGCCGTACACGCTCCTTTTTACTAGGGGCAAATAGGGGGAAATTGACTAAGAATGACCTGCTAAACTCTAGCTTACGAGTTGCCATCTTGATGTTGGGCCGCGGATATTACGAGGTACGGCCTACCCTGCAAAGACTAATCTGGGTCGGTTGGCAGGGGGGATCTGCCAGGTTTTAGATGGAATTCTTGTGTTTCTTCGTCAAAATGAGAGTTGTATCTGAGCCTGAGACCCAATATGGTCGTGCGGAATTGCTCTAAGTTATATACCTGTAAACAGATAAGGGAATTGTGGAAAATCCTAACGAAGCTACAGCAACTGCCGAGAACTCCCTGGATGCGGCCACCAGGTTACCCAACGGGTGGCTTTCTGGCTGGCCCTGGGTCACTTTCATACTCCCCATGGCCGTCTACATGCTAGTGGGCAGCTGCGAGCCCAAACCTCCTCCGGGGGCAGGCAATGGCCCTGCAAGTCAGGTCGACGTCGGTGCGGCAGAGAGCGGAGTTCAAAATGGACTGGCAGACTCAGAAATGGCAGACGAATGGGAAGAAATGCCTGCTGCAGGAGGGTCTTTATTCTCGCTTCCGTACCGTTACTATCCTTACGTTTATACGGCCAAGATTGTGCTCACGCTGTTGGCCATGGTTTTGGTTTGGCCAGGCTATCAGACATTTCCATGGCGCGTCAGTTGGTTGAGCTTCGCCGTGGGTGGAGTCGGTGTCGTACTTTGGATTGGTCTCTGTCACCTGAGACTGGAACCGATGGTCGTCGGGCCAGTGGATCGCTTTCTGGGGAGCTTTATCCCGGGTCTTGAAGAAGGAGATACCCCATCGGTGGGCTTGATGAGCCTTTTGGGTACAGGCGAACGGAGTGCTTTCAATCCGTTAGAACATTTGGCTGACAATCCTTCTTGGGCATATTCCTTTTTGGCAATACGTTTTTTGGGATTGGCCCTGTTGGTACCGATTTTCGAAGAATTTTTTCTGCGTGGATTTCTAATGCGTTTCGTGATCCACGAGAAGTGGTGGCAAGTCCCCTTTGGTTCGGTGAACCGTATGGCAATCCTAGTCGGAACGGCCGTACCGATGCTCATGCATCCTGGTGAATTGCTTGCCTCCCTGGTTTGGTTCAGCATGATCACATGGCTCATGATCCGCACACGCAATATTTGGGATTGCGTTATCGCCCATGCTGTCACGAACTTACTGCTGGGGATCTATGTGGTCACGTGGGACCAATGGCAGCTGATGTGAAAAAGTAACCGTAGAGGCTTACTTTTTATCGGTCGCTTCAAAGACTGCTTGCGAGATATTACCAACGGGTTCCGTGCGAAAGGGATGTCCCTCTTGGTACATTTGCAAACGTGAAAGATAGGCGAACTTAGATTCCTCTGGAGCAATCTCAATAGCTTGGTTGATCGTGTTCACAGCCTGTTGAAAATCTCCTGCACTCGCCTGTGCTGCAGCCAAAGTATCAATCGCAACGTGCGGTTCACCGTAGCCAATATCGATGGCCTGACGCGCCCCTAAAATTGCATTGTCCGGATCACGGAAGCTTGCATTGGGACATGTGGCCAATAACCAGGCTCCATTGCGGTAGGCGTGGCCAAATTCTGGGTCGAGTTCGATTGTGCGGGCATAGTCTGCTAAAGCACCCGCGTAGCGGCCCATGTCTGCTTGCAGATCTCCGCGACTGCAAATGATATCAGCATTGGTTGGATCAGACTGGACGGCTCTGCTGAAGTGCTCGAAGGCCTCGTCCAATCGACCCAAGGTATGGCAGACACGTCCCATTCCCAAATGCGCTGCTGCCAGTTGGGGATCGAGAGATTTCGCTCTTTGGTAATCTTCTAAAGCGGATTGCAAGTCATTTGCCTGCACAAAGAGCGTGGCACGATTGGAATAGGCTTTGGCGTATTTGGAGTTGATTTCCAAGGCTCGATTAAAATCATCAAAGGCATCTGCCAATGCACCCATTTGTGCACGAGATACTCCCCGATTGTGCAAGGCACGCCAATTCTTGGGGTTAAAATCAATGGCTGCCTGAAAATCGGTATCGGCGGTAATTTGCTGACCAGCATCCAATCGCAATTGTCCGCGTCGATTCAAGGACCAGCTGGCCAATTTGCGTGCAAAAAGCTCTTTTTCATCGCTTGCCCCTAATCCAATCGCCTCACTGCAATTATTGATAATCTGGGAGTGGTCTTCTTCAGTGTTTGCATGCTGAGATAAATTGTGAGCCTCAAGCAAGAGCCTGGTAACTTCATCGATTTCAGGAATTTTGAATTGCTCGTTCGGGGTTGGTTCCGTATGGCTGGCTCTTAGAACAGTCCGTGAGGACGATGCGCCCGGAGGATCCAGCACATTTTGAGCCGATTGTCTATGGGCCGTTTGTCGAAGGGGTGATGCTTGGGCATTGGCAACCTGTTGTCGGAAATTCTTATGTGATCCAGGAGACATGCCTGGTTGTGCCGGCACAAATTTTGGAGCGGGTCTTTGATTCGACGCTGTACGCACGGGTTGCACAAAAGCGACAGCTCCACGAGTCGAAGGCCGTGTTTTGCTCACGGTTGGCCGCTTGTGGTCGGTCACAAAAACGGCCGTTGATTTACCTGTATCGGCTCGTGTCACTGTTAGGAATGTTAGCGAAAATAAGGTCGTGACAGACAATAGGCGTGCGAGCTTGCAAGAAATCGTTATGTCCATGACCCATGCTTCCAGAATAAAATTGAATGTCATTCCAAGCACGATAATGCGTGCTCTCTCTATTGATATCGACCGCAGCGCAAACTCACTACAATCGAAATAATCAGAAGAATCAAAAAAAACAGCCTGGACAACCTAGCTTTACGGTTAGTGGCTAGCAGTGCTATCAGACGCTGGGACGTGTCATTGCGTCCGGATCAAGCAGAAGGTCCAATTCGTCTGCTGGCAGCACTTGTTTCTGCAAGCACAGGTCGCGAATCGTTTGTCCCGTGGCATGGGCTTCTTTTGCCAGTGCTGCGGCTTCTTCGTAGCCAATGGCTGGTGCTAGTGAAGTTACCATCATCAGAGATTGCCCGATCAGTTCGCTACAACGTGCTTCATTGACTTCAAGTCCATTAAGCAACTTGTCAACAAAAATGCGCGACACATTGGCCAGTAGTTTCACGGACTCCAGAAAAGCGTCAATCATCACAGGCATGGCGACATTGAGTTCAAACAGAGAGCCAACCCCCCCCAGTCCAGAGGATGTTACCGTAGTATCGTTTCCCAAAACCCTGCAGGTAACTTGAATCACCGACTCACAAATAACCGGGTTGACTTTACCAGGCATAATCGACGAGCCAGGCTGGATGGCGGGTAGATTGAGTTCGCCCAGACCGCAGCGAGGACCCGAGCCCAGATGACGGATGTCGTTGGCGATTTTTGAGAGGGAAATAGCAATGGTTTTCAATTCACCATGGGCCGCCACGAAAGAATCTTTGGCAGCTTGGGCTTCGGGGTGATTCGCAGCTTCAGTGAATTCAACACCTAGTTGGGAGGATAGAACCTGACACACACGTTGGGCAAAGTCAGGATGTGTGTTGATCCCTGTCCCCACAGCAGTGCCGCCAATGGGCATGTTTTCTCGTGTTCGTTGGAGCGCACGGTTGGCTCGAACGACCGCGTACTGGGCCTGCGCCGCATACCCCGCAAAGACCTGACCAATTCGGATCGGCGTTGCATCCATTAAGTGCGTGCGACCAATCTTAACCAGGGAGTCCCAGGCTGCCGCTTTTGCTGTTAGAGATTCGGCCAGTTGAGATAATGCGGGAATCAATTGTTCTTGCAGGCTGATAGCAGCCGCAATATGCATAGCAGCTGGAAATGTGTCGTTCGAAGACTGCCCCATGTTGACGTGGTCGTTCGGATGGACGGCTCCCGCTTGTCCTTTGGCTCCAACTCCCAGCCCCAGTTTTCCGTTCGCCAGGTTTGCGATGACCTCGTTCGCATTCATGTTGGTCGATGTGCCTGAACCAGTTTGGTAAATATCGACCGGAAAATGCTCATCATGCAAGCCCTGGGCCACCTCACCCGCCGCCGTAATAATCGCTTCGGCCGTACCCTGGTCGAGCTTACCCAGGTCTAGATTGGCTTGGGCACATGCCGATTTCAGGGAGCCAAAAGCGTGTACCATGGCAGCTGGAACGGGTTCCTTGGCAATCGGGAAATTTTCGATCGCCCGCGCGGTAGAAGCCCCGTACAAGGCATTGCCAGGTACCTGCATTTCACCCATGGTGTCGCGTTCGGAGCGGTATTTTGGCATGTCGTTTTTTCCGTTGGGGGTACGTTTTAAGTTTTCGGTTTCAGTCTTTTTAGGTTTCAGTCTTATAATGGCCAGTCGTCTACGAGAACCGTGTCATGGTCTTCGTAAGCTGGGGCGCAACAGCACAAGAATTGCAGGGGTACGTCGCCCGTATTGGTGATTTGATGGCGTGTGCCTGGTGGTATGGCTATGGCATCGCCGCGCGTCACGCGGCGCACATCGTCCTCGATTTGCATCAGCCCTTCGCCAACGAGTAAATAATAGATTTCTTCACAAAGTGGATGGTAGTGGGGCGCAGTGCACGCACCGACCGGTAGTCTGGCTTCGGCCAGACTTTGATTGGATAGGCAGGAGTTTCGGTGTGCCAGTAATTCACGGATCTCAGATCCGTCTTTGGTCGTAAAGGCCGGCACTTCGGTCAGATTGATGACATCCACAATTCAAGTTCCGCACGGTGCTGATAGCAGTATTTCAGCTTGTCTAAAGAATGCTCTTCAGTAACAACGCTGCTTCGCCGCAGCGTTTTCTGCGACACGGCGATTGCAAACACGGATGAAGCATCCGGCTTTAGCCTACCGCTTGGAACAAGGTCCGACAATCCTAGGCAACTTTGCCTGGTTGCTCTGGCGGATCAACGTGCACGTCCATTTGCGGGAAGGGGATCTCAATTTGGGCCCGGTCAAGTTCAACTTTGACAGCCCGAATAAGAGCTTGCTTGGTAGCCCCGAAGTCATCTTTGCCAGACCAACCTCGTACGGACCAATCGACGGTTGATGCTCCGAGCCCCACCAGCACGACCGCAGGTTCGGGGTCACGAATGACAGTTTCTACCGATTGGAGGGCTTGCTCCAGGATTTGCCGGGTTTGGTCGATATCGGCTGCATAAGAAGTGCCTACTTCCACATCGACACGGCGTACGGGGTGGTAGGTGATATTCTCGATGACGGACCCAAAGATTGCACTATTGGGTATAATGATCCGGCGGCCGTCGAAGGTATCGATTTCAGCGGTAAAGATTGCTATCTCGTTGACTTTACCCACATATCCCGCCGTGTTAACGACGTCGCCCACCTTGAAAGGGCGAAAGATCAGTAGCATGGCTCCCGCTGCAAAGTTCGATAAGGTTCCTTGAAACGCCAAACCAACGGCCAGGCCCGCAGCACCAATGACCGCAGCAAAGCTCGTTGTTTCGACACCTAAATGGCTGAGGCACATCAGCAAAGCTAGCAATAAAACTAGCCAGCGAACCATTTTGGCAACAAATTTGGTAAGCGTTTCGTCAAAGCGCACACGTGTTAAGCCACTTCGCACTGCTGCGGAGATCCAGCTTGAAACGGTCAAGGCCAGAATCATAAGCACAATCACGAATGCAATGCGCAAGCCATAGTACAAGCCGTATTCCCAGGCGAGTTCGATCCACTTCTCGCGAGTGAATTCAGTCAATGGCCTGGTATCGGTTTCCTGAGCAAGAAGAAAGGGGATCATGGCATTGATTCGCAGGGGACGCGTGTCAGGAGACGTGGTGTTCGGCAGCTATCTACTTTTTGTGTTGGTGAATGTCCAGAGCAGCAAAAAGATGCTAGCACAAGCCTGCAGCAATCCTTGGTTTCTGTTGCGATTTTGCTGTCACGTTCGTAAGCGTCTCAGGGGTCGTCTTACTAGTGTAGGCCAGCTCGCGTATCCATGTTGCTAAGCTTTTTGAATCGCTTGGACCGACACGCATTCAAGAGTTAGATCGGCCTTGCTATACCGTTTCGAATCGTCCTATGATCCCATGCATGTCGCAGCACGAAACAACGAAAGAGTCACGATTCTCTCTGCATGGTTTATCCGCCGCTTTTGCCCGCCTGACGGGTACGGAAGCAACGGAGCAACCTCCCTCAGAAATAGCGGCTGCGCTGGAGGAAATGCAAGTTCCTCAAAGTGCGGGTGAGGTGCTATCGCCACGGATGATTATTGAAGGCATGCTGTTTGTTGGTAACAGTGAAGGAGGTGTGCTTACGAACCGTGAGATGGCAGCTAGCATGCGCAATGTATCGCCGAAGGAGGTCGATGCACTGATTGCAGAATTGAACGAGGCATATGAGAACGATGGAGTCCCATATGAGATCGTGAGCACAGGGGCTGGATACCAGATGCAGATACGTGCTGAGTTCGATGCGATCCGACAACGATTTCTGGGTCGCATTCGTGAGGCGAAACTGACTTCTCATGCCATCGAGGTGCTTGCAATTGTTGCTTACCGGCAACCTGTATCAGCCGAGGATGTTACGAGACTTCGCGGTACCCAAAGTCGAGCTATCCTCAATCAACTGGTTCGTCGCAGTCTATTGAGCATAAAACGTTCCGATGAGGTGCCTCAGAAATCAACCTACTTGACGACTTCCCGCTTCAATCAATTATTTCAAATTGATTCTCCCCAGGATCTCCCCAGGAGTGAGGATTTAAACGATCATTGATCCCACACGTTAGAATGGGCAATAGACTGGGCACCGTGATAGTGGGCTTGGCCGTTTGCTTTCTTGTCGGATGCCTCGGAAATAGAGGGCTGAAGCCCGCATTTCTAGAAAGCTAAAATGCATTTAACCTGTTACATGAGAAGGGTTTAGGGGATAAATTCCGGTAGGCTCCCTGGCAGTTCTGCAGAAGATTGCTAGAATCTTCGCCTCATGAAGCAGATACTAGCTAGAGAGTGACAAAGGGCCATTTGCCCGCTTGTCCTTTATTCAGGCCCATCTATCCCAGGCGTCGAGCAGTTCCTATTTGAATGCAGTCTTTATTCGAGTCGCCCCCTTTTCTTTGCGGCATCTGCCCTTTTGAGTATCGTTGGATCAAAAGCCGTTCTTAGGATCACACACTTTTCATTTTTCCACACGCAATGGCCACATCTTCAGAAATTGCCGTTTTGTGTAGTCAGGCGCCGGTAATTTTGCCGTCGGTATTGCAATGCGATTATTCGAATTTAGAACGCGAGATTCACAGATTCGAAGAGGCTGGCGTCCAAGGATTTCATCTGGATGTAATGGACGGCAACTTTGTGCCGAATTTGAGCTTTGGGTTTCCGGTGATCGAGGCCTTTCGACGTGTAACAGAATTGCCTTTGGATGTGCATCTGATGATTTCGAATCCTGAAAAGTACGTTTCTCGTTATGTCGATGCTGGCGCCGACATTGTCACCGTGCATGCCGAAGTGCTTGAAGACCCACGTCCGCTACTGGATGAAATACGAAATCTGGGAGCACTGGCAGGGTTGGCAATCAATCCACCCACTCCAGTCGAGACGATCGCGTCGGCCTTTAATTCGTGTGACTTGATTCTGACCATGAGTGTGATGCCAGGCTTTGGTGGCCAGGTCTTTGACGATTTGGCTTTAGAAAAACTCCGCTGGTTGCGTGGTGAAGCACCGGATGCTGTGATTCTCGAAGTTGATGGAGGGGTCAATGAGCAGACGATTGCTGATTGTGTTGAAGCGGGAGCCTCGGCACTGGTTGTAGGTTCAGCCATCACCGGACAAGCGGATTACACCCCCTGTTTAGCGCAACTCAATACTTTGGCCCGCAGGGGTTTATGAACACATTTAAGGAATCAGAATTCTGATGTTGAAAGTACTATTGATTCGCACTGGTGCTACAGAGTACGACTCGCAAGGTCGTGTCCAAGGAACGCTTGATGTTCCTTTGAGCGAAGATGGCAGGCAACAGGTTGAAATGGTTGCTGAGGAATTAAGTGATCACTCCATCGATGCTTTGTATGCGGGGCCCTGCAGGGCCACAAAACAATCTGCCGATCTGCTGGCTCAGCAACTGCAACTCAAGGCCAAGACGGTTGACGATCTGAGTAATCTCAATCATGGACTTTGGCAAGGCATGCTCATAGAAGATGTAAAATCGAAACAGCCGAAAGTCTATCGACAGTGGCAGGAACATCCCGAAAATGTTTGTCCGCCTGAAGGAGAGTCGCTCCAGGTGGTTCGTGAACGTTTGCAGCAGGCGCTGACCAAAATAGCTAAAAAACAGAAGTCAGGCGTCATTGCCATTGTTGTTCCAGAGCCCGTAACAAGTGTGATGCGAAATGTGCTGCGTGACGACGATTTAGGAGATCTGTGGCATGCGGATTGCAATCAACTACCTTCTTGGGAGCTCATCGAAATGCCTGCTAAAGTTGGAAACCCATAGTGCCAATTTCAGAGCACGTCTGGAGCCCGGTTCGCTTGGATGCTTTGTAAGATGAGTCCGCCTCTGGATTTCCGGACTTTTGTACCACCGTAGGTGTCAATGGCGAGAAGGCTGAAGGTCCTCAACCCTCTCCTCTAGTGTGAAATACAAGACGGCATGGCTGCAGGCAGTTTGGGCTGATATACTGAGTTTCAAGAAGAGATGGGAATGGGCCGTTTGATGCCTCAGAAAGTGTGGGGTGGCCCCTCCAGAGTTGTAGGGGTCACATAGGGGGGGCAGAGTATTGATCGATTCAGTATTGAGTAACTGATAACACAGCTAAAACAAAACAGATTCAAGTAAAACAATATTTAAGTAGTTTGCTGATATGGCAACAAGCGAAAGCGACATTCTGAGCGAAAAAGGCAAGCCGATACGTGAAAAACGCGGTGTGCCAGGCGGTCTATGGCTGCGCTGTGAAGATTGCGGGGAGATGATCTTTCGTAAAGAAGCTGAACGATTGATGAATGTTTGCCCAGAGTGTGGGTACCATATGTACCTCAGTGCCATGGGGCGTATTCAGGGGGTGCTCGACGAAGGCACTTTTGAGCCGTGGGACGAAAATCTAACTCCTACCGATCCACTTCAATTTGAAGATAAAAAGAAATACAAAGATCGCCTCAAGGCCGAACAAAAACGTACTGGTCTGGTTGATGCGGTGTTGACGGGCACGGGTATGATTCGTGCCCGCCGGGTAGCCTTTGGGGTTACGGACTCTGCTTTTATTATGGGTAGTATGGGATCCGTAGTTGGTGAACGTCTCACACGACTGATAGAACGTGCGACGGAGCAACAATTGCCACTCATCATTGTAAGTGGATCAGGAGGTGGAGCCAGGATGCATGAAGGCATTTTCTCGCTCATGCAAATGGCCAAAGTGTCGGCCGCCCTGGCCCGTTATGGTGAAGCCAAGGGTTTATTCATATCTGTTTTAACCAATCCCACGATGGGCGGTGTGGCCGCAAGTTTTGCCTCGCTGGGAGATGTCATTTTTGCCGAACCCAAGGCCCTGATTGGCTTCGCAGGACCACGCACCATCAAAGCCACGATTCGAATTGAACTCCCCAAAGGTTTTCAGACCAGCGAATTCTTGCTGGAACATGGCTACATCGATCGTATTGTTAAACGAGCTGATCTTAAGAGTGAAATTGCTCGAGTCATCGATTATTGCGGCAAGTAAAACTAGAGAGCGGTGCCTTTTTTAGCCAGGTTCCTTTTTCCCACAAGCCGTTTCTTGAAGAAACCTGAGTGGATACTTAGATTGAAGGTTGGGTAGTTACTGACGGCCTCCTGGATTTGGGACAATTTATGGGTATCAGCTCGTTCTTCAAGTCGATCCTCGAGGGGGGCAAGGTCGACATTTCTAAACGTTACGAGATTCTACGTGACGCCGTATCGGGTACGATGTCAGACTTCCATATGGCGCGGGATCGTGAAACCACACAAATTGTGGGACTCAAGATACTGGACAAAAAGAAACACCAGCAGCTCGAAATGCGATTTCGAGGCCTCGAAAAACCGAGTGAAGGTGAGATTGCCACTTCGTTTGACCATCCACGTATTGTAATAACGCAAGGCTATGGTTTAACCACCAAAGGCGAGCAGTTTTTGGTGATGGAGTTCCTGGAGGGACCCGGTCTCAATTCATTAATCGTGGGACAAAGTAATCTGCTCGACGGAAATCGTTTGGTGCTGATGCGACAAGCTGCTGAAGCCCTGCAGGTAGTTCATGATGCGGGCTACATCCATCGCGATATATGTCCCAGGAATTATGTTTGTTCTCCGGATGCGACCTCGCTCAAATTGATCGACTTTGGTCTGACAGTTCCAGCCCAACCGGAGTTTATGCAACCTGGAATTCGTACAGGTACACCAAACTACATGTCCCCTGAAGTTGTTCGTCGAAAGCATACAGACCAGCGGCTCGATATTTTTGCATACGGCGTGTCCATGTACGAAATGTTTGCCTTTGAGTTACCGTGGCAACGTGGCAGCGGTGATGGTCGAGCGGCCATGAATCACGGTCTCACCAAACCGACACCCCTGTCCCATTACTATCCATCCATTCATCCAAAGATTGAAGAAATTATATTTAGATGCATGGAGCCTGATGTGAATGATCGTACCCAAACGATTAGTGAAGTTTTATCCAGCATCGCACCGCTGTCCCATGAGGACAAGGATTAAGGGATTCATGTGGAAAACGATTAAGTGGGATCCGTTTATGCAGGAGTGAGATCCATGATTGTAAAACGAATCCTTTTGGCGGCCCTGCTGTCAGCCATTTTAATGTTCTTGTGGGGTTTTCTATTCTGGGGCATCATGGATTTCAGTAGTAAGCTCATGCAGCCCTTGCCAGCTGAGCTTGATGTCTTGGCAGCATTGCGCGGCTCGCAAGCCACGAGTGGCATGTATATTTATCCGGCCCCACCTGGCTCGCAGGATCAGGCAGCCAGGGAAGAGTTTGAAGCAAAACACGAAGAGGGGCCTATTCTACAGATGGCATATCGGGCAGATGGAGGTCCCATGATGCCTCCTGCAAAATTTGTCCAGGGCTTGGTCCATTACTTTGTTATTTCTCTACTGACCGCAGCATTGGTAGCTCTAGCGGGTCGTGGTTTGCCAAAATTTGGCCAGAGGTTCCTGGTCGTATTTCTGGTTAGTCTGATTGCAACTTTATGGTCCAATGGGGGCGACATGATTTGGTGGTTCCATTCTTGGGGCTATTGCCTGGGGAATACGGCTTATTACCTCGTGTCCGGCTTCCTGATGGCTTTCGTGGTGGCATCTCTGGTTAAATGCAGTGTGTGCCAGGCTGAGGCTGGTGAAGCAGGTTAACTGATTCTACTGTTCGCAGGTCCCTGGTGGGGCCATTGCAACAAGGCACATTAGCACGTATACTGCCCGATTCGACCGTATTACGATTTTAGAGGTAAGCGGGAGGGTCCCCTGGTGTGTGAACATGGAATGTGACCCTGGCACGTGCCTTTGCCTGGGGGTGCTGGAAAAGCGCTAGGCTGTGCAAGAGTTCTCAAATTGAAGACCCCTGAGTGGTGGTTTGGAGTAGACAGAAATGACGATCGACAAAAGCCTCAAAATCAAACGTGGTGGTAGTACCAACCGTAGTGTACTGACGCGTATTGAGCGTCTGGAAAAGCTCAAAGAGACCGAACGTTGGCAAGAAGGTGATTCGCCTTATGGGTTGCCCAAGGTTCGTGTGCGTAAGCTCGTCATGAAAAAGAAAAAGAAGAAGAAGGAAGAAGACGAAGAAACACCTACGGATGCAGTGCAATAACAATCTCTCGTCACAAAAGCCCCTCGTATTACTTACTGGGATTTATGCGGTTGCTGGCAACTGCATAAAGCTACAAGACAGAGAGGGACATCTCTAATGTGGCTCGTGGTACCCGCTTGGCACTGCTGGACAAGCCAGCAGTGGCACCCAGAACTAATCCATTCACAGGACTCCAATCCTGCCTTCCCTACTCTTTGATCATATCCTTTACCGTATGACCTCCGGGGATCATCGGGAGTACGTGTTCTTGATAGGGGACCTCCACGTCCAAGAGATAAGGGCCGTTGTAGGCGATCATTTCTTCAAACGCTGGAATTAAATCGGCCTTTTCTCTGATGTAGCTGGATCCCCAACCAAAGCCACGAGATATCTCGCTAAAGTTCGGGTAGCGATCTTCGGGACCGATTCCGTCACCTTGCCCTTGGGCTTCCGGATTGTCGATGGGCCCCAGATAGGTATGCGCCCGCACGCCTTTCATGAAACGATCTTCCCATTGCACCACCATGCCCAAGTGTTGGTTGTTGAGTAGGAGTACTTTTACGGGAATCTTTTCACAGACACAGGTTGCCATTTCCTGGATATTCATGAGGTAGCTGCCATCGCCGTCGATATCAAAAACGAGTCGATCGGGATTTGCAACTTGGGCTCCCATGGCTGCAGGCAGACCGAAGCCCATTGTTCCCAGCCCACTGCTACTCAGCCAGGTTCGTGGCTGGGAGAATTTGAAGTACTGGGCTGCCCACATTTGGTGTTGCCCTACACCTACTGCAACAATCGGATCTTTGTCAGCCGTAAGTTTCCAAAGTTCCTGGATGGCCAGCTGTTGGGTGATTCCAGGGTAGTTTTCATTGAATTTGAAGGGATCGTCTTTTTTCCATTGCATGCATTGATCGACCCATGCAGAGATGCCTTCAGGTGGTTCGATGACTTTGTTGAGCTCTTCAAGGACATACTTGACGTCGCTGCAAACGGGGATATGAGCCTCTTTGTTCTTGTTCAGTTCCGAAGCGTCGATATCAACATGAATGATTTTTCCATGCTTGCAGAATTCTTCTACTTTGCCGGTGACACGATCGTCAAAACGCACACCCAAGGCAATCAGTAGATCGGCTTGATCGACGGCGTAATTGGCATAAACAGAACCGTGCATGCCCAGCATGTCGAGCGACAAAGGATCTGTGCCCGGGTAGGTACCCAAGCCCATTACCGTGGTGGTGATCGGAATGCCCGTTTGTTGGACCAGTTTGCGTAAATCGTCGCTAGCTTCAGCCAGTACGATACCACCACCGGCATAAATGACAGGACGCTTGGCCAGTTTGATCGCAGCTGCAATCTGATTGATTTGTTCAGGCCGCGCATGAGGCTTATCAAAAGAGTAACCTGGTAAATCGAGCTTAGCGTTGTAGTCGGGTATACAGGAATCAAGTTGGACACTTTTTGGAATATCGATCAACACTGGGCCAGGACGCCCTGTGGAGGCGATCAAAAAAGCCTCATTAATGACTCGTGCCAGGTCCTCTACTTGGGTTACCAGGTAGTGATGCTTCGTAATGCCGCGGCAAACCTCGACAATTGGAGTTTCTTGGAAGGCATCCGTACCAATTGCTTTGACGGGTACCTGAGCGCTGATGGCAACCATCGGAATACTGTCGAGTTTGGCATCAGCAATAGCAGTCACAAGATTTGTGGCGCCCGGGCCACTGGTGGCCATGCACACGCCAACCTTGCCAGTGCTGCGAGCCACGCCCTGCGCCGCAAAACCACCGCCTTGCTCGTGCCGAGGGAGGATTGTACGGATCTTGTCTTGAAAGCGAATGAGCGCCTGGTGCAATGGCATACTGCAACCACCAGGATAGGCAAAGATGACATCCACACCGAGATTCACCAAGGCTTGGATAGCAATATCTGCCCCCAGGGTCACTTCAGCTTTTGTATCGGATTTAGATATGGTTGCCACGAGATTCACCTCAATTAATGTACGATCGAAACATTGGTCCAGGGATTCGGCTGATGCCAGCCAGAGATGCCAAGGCAGGCAGTTTGGTACTAAGACCAGGCAAGCTGGTACTCGGGACATGACCCCTAAACCTATTCATCCTATGCGTACTGGGGTACGAAAATCAAGGATTTGCTCGACCAGGCGGACAAAATCTACCCCGCTTGGTCCCAAAGGCCCGTCAGATCTGGATTTTTGTCAGCCTTTGGCGCGTCGAGGGATGGTAAAGGAGTACAGCACTACAACTGCACCGCCGCTCATCAAGCTCCAGGGAGCCCAATCCGGTGGAACCAGGTCTTGCTTGGTATGTTGGTTTGGCTTACCAGGGATGGGCTTTTTCAAGACGGCTTTTTCGAGAGCGAGCGCTTCAACGCCCAAAAAACAGGTATAGGCGCCCAGCGCCAGGAACAGGGACCGCCACATTGCAGTTGCTCCAAAGTGTGGATAAGGACGGGGAAAGGGGGATCACCTCTGGGCATCTTATCGACCAGGAGAACAGCCTATCTCGACTGGGAGAGAGACCCAGTAGCCATTCGGCAAGAAGGGGTTTCCAATCGCAAGGATCGCTGCGGTTGTAACGAGTAAGATGGGGGATGGCTCGCCAAGATCATCCAATTCTGCCGCGGTGGGTCATTCTAGAAGACAATAAGGTTTTCGGGTCAGGTGGCAGATGCTTATTCTCAGGATCCTTTCTATTCGCCGTTTCCAAGAACCGATACAATCCTTAATAGCATCATGGAAACAGTCGTTGCAGCCAGCCGGGTGGCGGCGCGTGAACTTAGCGAATTGGCCGCCCAACTTGAACGGCATCGAGACTTTGCGGACGTACTGTCCAGCCTGCAAGCAGGTCATGGCGGTACCCTGGGTGGAGTCTGGGGGTCTTCGTGCGCGCTGGTAGCTGCTGCCTTGGCTAACTCTAGTCCAGACGTGCTTGTTGTGGTGTTGCCCCATGCGCGTGATATCGATGCTCTGGTTGACGATCTGGCTCTCTTTGGCGCGGCAGGCACGCATCCTTTTCCGGCATGGGAATCAGATGCAGGTGAGCGGTTACTGCATGACGAAATCTATTGCCAGCGTCTACGCCTGCTGAAGCAATTGGTTCCTAGTAAGGACCAGGAAACTGCTAACCCTGCTATTGTGGTGACTGCTATACAGAGTTTGTTGCAGCCTGTGCCCAGCCAGGATAATTTGTTGGCCGCGACGCGTACTTTGATGGTGGGCAATCATTTGGACCAGCAGGATTTTAGCCGCTGGCTTGTAGAACACGGTTGTGCCAGTACGACGGCAATCGAATTGCCGGGTGAATTCTCATTGCGGGGCGGTATTCTAGATGTTTTTCCTCCCGATGCTGGAAATCCCGTACGTATCGAATTCTTTGGCGATGAGATTGAATCAATCCGTTCATTTGATGTGGCCTCGCAGCGCAGCATTACTGCCCTGCATCATGTCGATATCACCGTACTTCAGCCGAACCAGAATGATCGAACACATTTTGCGGACTACCTGCCTTCGCAAAGTTGGTTCGTTTTAGTCGAGCCTACTGAGCTGCAGGAAGAGGGACGCTATTATCATCAGCGGCTTGAAAACCCGGAGGACTTTTTTGCTACCAATACGGCATTGCGAGAGATTGCGAAATTTCCGTCGGTCACAGCATCGGGTATTCCTGCCGGTTCTATGGAAGCAACGGCGCATCTTCATTTTGAGTCCATTGAGCGTTTCAGCGGTGATGTGCACCGTGTTCGCGAGGAGCTTGACACAGTTGCCATAGGGCAACGTGTTTATTTAGTCGTAGAAACGGATGCCGAAGTAGAACGGCTGCGCGAATTGTTTGCAGAGACGAAACTATTTGCCGAGCAGCGGCTACAGTTTGTGCTGGGTCGATTGAATCAAGGTTTTCGCTTTGTGGGCGAAGATGTGGTGCTTTTGAGTGCGGCCGAATTGTTTCAACGCGAAGAAATGGCTCGTCCTTCGCAACGCCGTACTGGTCGAGCCATAGACAGTTTTTTGCAATTGCGTGAAGGCGACCTGGTGGTGCATGTTGCCCATGGCATCGGTCGCTATCGGGGTCTGAAACTTTTAGAAAAAGAGGGAGGTGCGGAAGAGCACCTGGAAATCGAGTTCCATGGAGGCACTCGTATTTATGTGCCATCCAGTAAGATCGATTTGGTGCAAAAGTATGTGGGTGGACGCAAGACCACACCCACGCTAGCACGCATTGGTGGCAAGGCCTGGATCCGGCAAAAGAAGGCTGCTGAGCAAGCAGTCACGGACATGGCTGCAGAGATGCTCCAATTGCAGGCTGCCCGTAGTGCACGTCCAGGCATTGTCTTTCCGGAAGACAGCCATTGGCAAAAGGAATTTGATGCTGCCTTCCCTTATCAAGAAACGCCTGATCAACTAAGTGCGCTGGTAGCCATCAAACAAGACATGCAGCAGGCCAAACCGATGGATCGCCTGTTGTGCGGCGATGTTGGTTTTGGAAAAACCGAAATTGCCATTCGTGCGGCTTTCAAAGCAATCGATTCTGGCTACCAGGTCGCCGTTCTCGTGCCGACCACCGTGCTTGCCGAACAGCATCTGCGTACTTTTACCCAGCGCATGGCGGAATTCCCCTTTGAGATAGCCGCACTTTCTCGTTTTAGTACCAAGCGTGAGCAACGCGAGGTTGTCGCCAGGGCCGCTGCTGGGCAAATCGATCTGCTGATAGGCACGCATCGTTTGGTGTCACCCGATGTACAATTTCAAAATCTCGGATTGGTGGTCATTGACGAGGAACAACGATTTGGTGTTGCGGTTAAAGAACGGCTCAAGGCGTTGCGTGCGAGCGTCGATGTGCTCACCATGACCGCAACACCCATACCGCGTACGCTGCACATGTCACTGTTGGGTGTGCGGAATATATCGAATTTGGAAACAGCTCCCAAAGATCGTCTGGCCGTTGAAACACGCATAGCTCGATTCGATGACAATCTTATACGGCATGCCATACTCCGTGAAATCAATCGTGATGGCCAGGCGTATTTTGTCCATAACCGGGTCCATGACATCCAAGCCCTGGCACGACGGTTGGAAAAGATTGTGCCGGAAGCAACTCTGGGAATCGGTCATGGGCAGATGCCCGAGTCCGAGTTAGAAAAAGTAATACTTGGTTTTGTGCGGCATGAATTTGACATTCTGCTTGCCACGACGATCATCGAGAGCGGTATGGATATTCCCAATGCGAATACGATGTTCATCGACGATGCCGATCGCTACGGTCTGGCTGATTTGCATCAATTGCGTGGCCGGGTAGGTCGGTACAAGCATCGTGCTTATTGTTATCTACTGGTGAACGAAGACCGCCATCTCTCGCCGGAGGCTGCCCGAAGACTACGGGCCATTGAGGAGTACAGTCAAATGGGGGCCGGTTTTGCACTGGCGATGCGCGATTTAGAACTCCGGGGTGCAGGAAACCTGCTGGGCACACAACAAAGTGGCCACATTGCGGCTGTGGGGTACGAGATGTACTGTGCCTTACTCGAAAAAGCAGTTCGTCAGTTGAAGAAGATGCCACAACGGGAGACCGTAGAAGTTTCGGTCGATCTACCCATGGGCGCATTTTTCCCGCGTCAGTACATGCACGATATGCGCACGAAGATCGATCTCTATCGCCGCCTGGCAAGGATTGTGACAGAGGAAGAACTGGACGATTTGCGGCTGGAACTGGCAGATCGCTTTGGTCCAATACCTGCTGCGGTGGAGCAATTGCTGGAACTAGCACGGTTACGGATTTGGGCTCATGGCTGGAAAATAAACTCCATTCATATAGAGGATCCTTACATCGTTCTGGGGTACACCGATCGGCAAAGGCTGGAAAACCTGGTGCGACGCGAAAGTGGGCAACTCAGGGTAGCAGATGGTCAAAGTGCCTATCTGCCTTTGGGCAAAGGAGTTAGCGATATTCAGGTCGTTCTGAGCAGGTTGAAATCGCTCTTGCGGCAAGACTCTCCTGGCCACTAGAATCCGCCCGCTTTTCTCGGAGTTGTCTGCGCAAAACCAGGCACGGTCCCATAATTACCAGCGGGTTATCCAGCGTGTTGCAAACAGAAACGAAATCATGGACTCCAACCCACTTACGCTGGGCATGCACAATTCGGTTTCCAGCAGTGTTGGTGGCCTGGATGTTGTTTGCACCGGCGGTTTGGGCTCAGGCAGCCTTTGCCCCCCCACCCCTCCCAGCCACCCAAGAGGCGTCGTCTGTACGTGGTGTCTATAGCTCAGGGGCCAAGCCACCACCCTCACCGGCAACGATTGCCCCTCCCACCCATAAGAATCCCGCACGGAACCATCAGGTTCCAGATCGCTCGGCTCAGGTAGCTACCAACAAACTTCACAATTCAAATCCTGCCACTGGAAGTCCTGTCAATGGCGCTCAACTACTCGAAGGGGGCGAAATTGTTGCTCGTGTTGATGGTCAGGTAATTTTAGCGAGCGATGTTCTTTGGCAGGTAAACCAGATCATTGAGGCCAACCGTGATCGAATACCTCCAGCAGAAATCGAAAAAAACCGACGAGGTTTGATGCGAATGCAGGTGATGGGATTGATCGATACGAAAATACTTTATGCAGATTTTCGACGTACTATTCCTGCAGAGAATATCCCAACAATCAAAAAAAATCTGGCCGAACCGTTTGAAGAAGCAGAAATACCACGACTCATCAAAATGCTGAAATTGAAAGATCGGAGTGCATTGGCGGAGTTTTTAGAACGCAACGGAACTTCGCTAAAAGACTTACAAAGGCAGTTTGGCGAACGCACAATTGCCGGTGAATGGCTGCGTCAATCTGCCCCTAAACCAGAACAGGTAACTCATGAAGAGATGCTCAATTACTACAATGAACATCTAAAAGATTACGAATACCCAGCCCAGGCAAAATGGGAAGAAGTTATGATCCGCTTTAACCGTGTTGGTGGTGATCGGAGTGCTGCCTGGAAAGCGTGTGCAGAGCTAGGGAATGAGATCTGGCAAAAGGTGGCAAAGAACCCACAATTGCGCGGTCCCGTCTTTGCTGAGCTAGCCCAGGCAAAGTCGCATGGATTCACAGCTCAGGAAGGTGGTATCAAGGATTGGACGACCCGGGGTGCCCTTCGTTGCGAAGCGATGAATGAGGCTTTGTTTTCGCTGCAAATTGGCCAAATGAGCAATATCATTGAATCGGAGCATGGTTTTCACATTATCCGTGTTTTGGATCGCAAAGAAGATGGGCGGACGCCATTTACCGAAACCCAAGCTGATATTCGCAAAGAACTCGAAAAATCCCGACAACGGCAGTTGGTCGAAGCGGAGATGGCCAGACGGCGTAAAAAAAGCCGTGTATGGACCATATTTGACGGGCATTTGTCCGGGACGGATCTGGCTGCCATGCTCAGTGACCGTCGTCGACGTTAGGCTAGCCCAGATATTTCATCCGTTCCTACTCCGGCAGTCTAACTAAGTCCTTGCCTGGCCACGTTATGCTTCGACTCCGGGCACCGCGGCATAGTAGCCGTGGTCGCCTCGATGTGTCAAAAACACGCCTCCGGTTGCAAGCCTCGCCAGGAAATGCCCTTTATTAGAGAAACTCTGCGACCACCTCGCCGACCAAAGCTGCGATTCGGTGCCCGAACATATAAAATATCCGGGCTAGAAGTCCTGGTTAGCCTGTTTTCTCAGGCTCCTCGCGTACTCTCTTGAGTTGTGCCAATTGAATAGGTACAGCCAGACCGCTAAACTCAAAGGGTACCCCATTGGGGTGCACGAGTGCTCCTTCACATTCGTGATTGTGTAGCCCGGCGGTTAGGAATTCTGCTGCATCGTGGGGTGGGCTCTAACGCTCAGGCTCGAAATATCAGAATCCGACGAAGTGTGATTTGTTCTTGTTCGGATCGAAGGGCATCGTTGTAGGAGAAGTAATGAAGAGTGGACTTTTGGAAAAGGAATCTGGGATGAATCAAGCTGGTGTTGAGAACGCAAAACTTCTAGTTGGTGATCAGGAAATCGATTTTCCGATTATAGAAGGGTCCGAGCAAGAACAGGGTCTGGATATCAGCAAGCTCCGAGCGGAGACCGGTTTGGTCACGCTTGACGAAGGCTACGTCAACACGGGTTCTACCGAAAGCGCAGTTACGTTTCTCAACGGCGAAAAAGGCATACTTCGTTATCGAGGTTATCCGATTGAAGAATTGGCCAGCCAGTGTGACTTTATCGAAGTGGCCTACTTGCTGATTTATGGAGAGTTGCCCAGTACGGAAGAACTCCAGGATTTCCGCATGAAGCTCCGTCGTCATACCATGCTGCACGAAGACATGCGGTTGTTTTATGATGGCTTTCCGCGAGATGCCCATCCCATGGCAATTTTAAGCTCTGTGGTGGGGGCGCTCTCGACATTCTATCAGGATTCGCTCAATCCGCATGACAACGTTCAAGTCGATGAATCTATTGTTCGTTTGTTGGCAAAACTGCCAACCATTGCGGCGTTTGCCTACAAGAAATCGGTTGGTCAACCCTTTGTTTATCCTCGCAATGATCTGACGTACTGTGAGAATTTCTTACGGATGATGTTTTCGATTCCAAGCGAAGAATACGAAATCGATCCGGACTTTGTTGAGGCTTTGAATCTGTTGCTCATTGTTCATGCAGACCATGAGCAGAACTGCAGTACGTCAACGGTTCGGATGGTTGGTTCTTCCAATGCAAATCTATTTGCGTCGATTGCCGCGGGAATTAGTGCCCTGTGGGGGCCTTTGCATGGTGGTGCCAATGAAGCCTGTGTGGCGATGCTTGAGCAGATTCGCCAAGACGGTGGCAATGTCAAGAAATATGTTGACATGGCCAAAGACAAGAATAGTGATTACCGCATGATGGGTTTTGGCCATCGTGTCTATAAGAATTTTGATCCACGTGCCACGATCATTAAGGCCTCATGTGACAAATTGCTGAAGAAGCGTGGCATAGACGATCCGATTTTTGATATTGCCCAACAGTTGGCCGAAGTTGCTCTCAAAGATGAGTATTTTGTAGAGCGAAAACTCTACCCCAACGTCGATTTCTATTCGGGCATTATCTACCGTGCGATTGGTATTCCGGTACCCATGTTTACGGTGCTATTTGCCATTGGCAGGTTGCCCGGTTGGATATCGCATTGGCGAGAGATGCACGCCAGTCCCACCAAGCGCATTTGCCGACCTCGACAGATCTACACGGGCGAGAAGGAGCGGGCGATCAAGCCTATCGGCGACCGTTAGCCAGAACGCCAGTCTTTCGTGATGTATTCTGGCAGTGTGTGTCCTGGCAGTGAATCCTGCCAATAAGAATTCTGGCAATTGGGGAAGGGGGTGTGAATCGTGTTCCTCCAGGCCTCGGGTTTGAGCAAACGCTACGGTCCGTTTTCGGCCCTTGAACAATGCTCGTTTGAGACCCAGCAGGGTGAGGTGCTTGGACTTCTGGGACCCAATGGAGCGGGCAAGACAACGCTTCTTCGTTTATTATTGGGTTTTTTGAAACCTTCGGCCGGCACAGCCACCTTGGATGGGTTTGATTGTTACCATCAAGCGGTTGAAGTCCACAAAAGGGTGAGTTACTTGCCAGGTGACCCTCGATTGCCGCGGAATCTTACTGGCCGACAGATATTAAAGTTTTTTGCCAGGCTCCATCCGGCCTCTTCGGAGCAATCTGCCCTGGAGATGGCCCAACGACTCGAGTTGGATGATGCATGTCCAGTCAAGCACATGTCGTCGGGTATGCGACAAAAACTGGCTTTAGCAATCCAATTGGCACCTGATGTGCCTTTGATTGTGCTTGACGAGCCTACCTCGAATCTCGACCCCAGTGTTCGCAGCGTCGTTCTCCAAATCCTGCGTGAAGCAAAGGCTGCTCAAAAAGGAGTGCTCTTCTCGTCGCATGTCCTTTCAGAAGTCGAAGAGATCAGTGACCGAGTCATTCTCCTGCGACAGGGACAGTTGGTAGAAACGCTCAGGATGGTCGACGTAAGACTGCAGCATCGTATTCGAGCCAAACTGACAGGGCCTTTCACGCCACCACAAAATGCCCTGGCCGAACATTTGCACATCGAACACGACCAAGAAGGGTGCATGACAATCCAGACTGCACGCCCGCTGGAGCCACTGCTGGGTTGGTTGGCCAGTCAACCGTTGGAAGAATTGCGTATCGAGCCTTTGGGGCTACGTGCAATTTATGAGCGACACCACACGGTAGGTGCGTCATGATCCGTGCGCTCTGGGTACAATCCTTGCGAGATTCTGCTTTGTTACTTTGTGGATGCTGCTCTCTTTTGTTTGGATTCATTTGGTTTCGGCTCTGGATTGTTTCTCAAATAAATTTTGCNGAAGCAGTTGGTCTGTTCAACAAGATGCTGCCTGATTTTTTTCATAAGTTGCTGCCAGTGCCCATTGACATGATAGCCACCCTGGAAGGCCGTGTGGTCATGGGGTATGAGGAATTACCAGTGGGGTTATTGATGGCACTATGGACCGTCACCCGTGGTACAGAATGTTTGGCAGGTCGATTGTGGGATGGCACGCTCGAGATGCTATTGGCCCAACCGATCAAGCGCCTGGCACTGGTGACTTCTCACACGGGAGTTACGTTGTTGGGGGTGGTCGCAATGGCTTTAGCTGCCTGGTTGGGAACGGCTACGGGAATATTAACTGTGGGATTTGAAGCAGAAACATTCCCCAGGACTTATTTGCCTGCTTCGATCAACCTGTTCGCAATTGGAGTTTTTATGACAGGTGCTGCCACCCTGGTTTCGGCCATTGCACGATCACGAGCCCAGGCAGTTGCTTTTTTTGTAGGTTTTTATGTCTTTGAAATTACGCTTAAGATCATGGGGCTGATGGCTCCTAACTTGGCCTGGCTTAAAAAGATGACTTTTTTGTCAGCTTATGAACCCACAAAACTCACGCTTGGCTGTCTGTCCGATCCTGCCAGCTATCTCCCTTTGTTTTGGCTCTACACGGGCATACTCGTTGGTTTGGGGTTTGTCGCTTTGGCCATCAGCGCAACAATTTTCTGCCGAAACGACGTGCCAGCACCCGTCTGAAGGCGAAGGATCGAGAAAAATTTCCGGTTCAAGGGATCACTCAAGAACAACAGCACAGTGGGGTACACGTGACGCTTCATTCGGTACGAAAGAATCAGTAATTATGGGAAGTTCATATGCGTCTACGTGTTGACAGCGAAGAAGCAGGGCTCAAATCACACCGCGGTTGGGTATTCCAGAATTTTACCTATCTACTTGACCCAGAAGGCAAAATTGTAGACCACGCAGGTCTGGAGACAACCATGCAGTCGCAGCGCGAAATTGGTCNGGCCTTTTTTTATTTACCGGATGACAAGATCGGCAGCGATACCTGGGGCTATCGTACCCCTACGGCAATCGTAAGGATGCCCGTATCCTTCGAACTCAAAGAGATACCCTTGCCGTAACAGTAATCTCCCTGACCTAAACTTCTTGGATGCAAAGTACGTCAGCCAGTCGAAGCACCAAGGGGGCATGCTAAATAGCAGTACGTCGATTCCATGAAATAACCACTCGCCAAGTGATGGTTTTGAACACCGAAAGGCCTGACCAATGCTTGCCAATATGAAACACTTGAGGTTGAGCACCAAAGGTTCAATCGGGTCTGCTCAGGCACCCATTTTCTTAGCCAATTCATAGATTGAGTCGGCATCGAGCGTGGCGTCGTGTGTTTGAAANAACCGGGCGATGGCCTCCTTGTGAATTTTCATTTTCAAACTGCCAATTCCTAGTGCCCCATAACAGATCTGGTTTTCTCGTTGGGTCGCTTTGTCGAATGCCTCGATCCCAGCTAAGCCCAGAGGAGGGACAGCATTCAGGTCGATGGCGACACGCAAGGATCGAACGGCTTGTCGCGTCGGCACATCCACGAGTTCGATTCCAGCCGCCCCGGCAGACAGGACCAGATGGGCACCATCCAGCACTTTGGCTACGTTGCCTCCTTCGGTGGCACATGGGGTCAGGTGGGCACCCTCAACGGCTTGTGCGATATGGTGGCACTCGGCCTCAGCACGTGACATGCGTCGGGAAGCGATGCGAACTTCCACACCCTCACGAGCCAGCATACGGGCAGCCCGTTGGCCTACAGGCCCAGTTCCGAGCACGGTGGCAATTGTTTCAGGGCCAAATGGCNGATGCCGGCGTGCTGCTACCACGGCTGCCGCAGCCGTGGTATTGGAGCCATTGCTGTCAAGCATGACTGAGACTCGTACTTCGCCAAAAAAAGTTTCTTGGACAGCTGCCAGNACTTTTTCGCCCAATTGAACGTTGGATCCACCAATAAAAATTGCCGTATGTTTGAGCGCACTCCCGCCGCGAGTAAACATAGCGCCATGCACTAAATCGCGCACATCCTGGGGAGATACCTCATGATATCGAAAGAGATGGTCTACCCCAGAATCGACTGCCACAACGCTATCAAAAACGCTTGGATGCGAATCGGTATCAAGACAAACAAGAATATTATTCATGGAATATAAAGACTCATGCAAAGAGGCCATTGCAAATTGCCTCGGGGACCTATTAGGTTCCGAGAAAGAGCCCAGGCAAGGCGGCGCAGCAGTGGCAACAGGTCACAGCGATCGCTTGTTGGGATAACGTTCCCCCCAATCACCGGACTACCTGCACACCCCTGCCAGCAAACCTTGTCGCTATGGGACTCTTGGATTTGCAATTTGCAATGGCCATCCAAAAGTAGGACTTCCGTTAAAAGCCTCGGAACGGATGCTCTGCTGCATCCTTGCCTTCCAGCATTTCAGCTGCAGAGGGTTTGTTTTCCATAGCATTTTTGACAGCCAACTTGGTGGCTTCGTAGTTGTATTCGTAAATCTTTTTGTCGTCAGCAGCTTCTGGATGGATGAACACACCGCAGACGCAGACCAGGTTCTCTGCATCACCCGTCGAAATGACACCGTCACCAACAGAGTCGGCAATTGCTTTGGCTACGGCCGCTTGAGCAGGACCAAACATCTGGACGGCCTGTCGCATGCCTTTGATCGTGACCTTGGTAATCATGACCGTGGCCGGTTTAACGGCCAGGTTGGGGGTGAGCACTGCGAGAAGATTGGAATGGCCTTCGCTTTGACGTGCTAAAGCATTGGCAAAGGCAGTGCCGACTGGACCCTCCTTATCCCCAATGAGCAAGTCGATATGCGCAATTTCGTTTCCATCACCAACCAAAGCTTCGCCAATAAACATCGACATGGGTATCTACTCCTCAACACGTCTACCAGAAACGGTAAGATTCGCCCCGTTTTTGTATGGCTCTGACCGGACAGCAACTTTGCCGTCACGTCCCGGGGGGCGTTCCATGAAAATTATTTGTGCCCAAAAGATACCATTGAGTCCCACCGGCAATCAACTCCCTCCAGGAGTCCGCATAAATATTGGCCAATAAGAAAGTTAAGNGCCAATACCAAATCCCTATAGTCTGGAGNGACCAGGTGTCCAGGTCCCATTTTTGCATTTGCAGGCCGGGAAAGCATTCCTAGACAAATAATGCACAATCTGGGACAATAATGCCGACTGCCTAAAGGCCGTATGGCTTGTAGAAATAGAAGGGGCAGGTTTTTTAGGGCAGGTTTTATAGGGCTGGTTTTATAGGGCTGGGCAGCTACTTAATTGTATGAAGGGTTGGGGGCAAAACGGCATCTCGTGGGTCTCTCGGAACGGACCGCAGGTGCTTTTCGGATACTTTTCTAGGGAGAATTAGAGATGAGGCAAAAGAACAAACAGGCATTCACACTGGTCGAACTTCTGGTGGTCATCGCCATTATTGGCACCCTGGTGGCCTTGCTTCTGCCGGCGGTGCAATCCGCTCGAGAGGCAGCACGAAATAACACGTGCAAAAACAATCTAACCCAGNTTGTGAAGGCCCTGGCCACGCGAGAAACGTCGCTGGGAGATTTTCCGGGCTACATCAACAAGCTGGGCATCAATGGCGATGTGGCTANCAAGCAACAAAGGGCCAGCTGGATCGTGATGACGTTTCCTTATATTGATAACAAGGCTTTGTGGGATCGTTGGAGTTTGGGTTTCTCCCCCAGTATTAGCACCGATCCGGCACTACGGGACGCGTATTTCACAGAAATTGAAATCCTCAATTGTCCCAGCGATCCGCCAGTCACTTTGGGCGAGCCCAATTTATCTTATTGTGCCAATGCCGGATTCATTGGCAACGNGGNTACAAGNGAAAATCCAGCTAACGGCGTGTTTTTTGATCGCACGCGTTATATTTCAGATACATCTTTGAAAGGCGGTGCTGGCCCGGCTGATAGTCGTGATGTGGATAGTGAAATCGTCATGACGATGGCCTACCTGCAGGCGAAGGGGGACGGTGCAACCAAGACGATGATGATTTCTGAAAATATGAATGCTGTCCATTGGGGATATAGCACGATGACAGATCGGAATGGGACTGTAGACGCGAAGTTTCATTTTGGATTTTGTTGGGAGCAACCGGCGGCGATTGTGGCCGGATTAGCAGCACCAAGTTCGGGTCCAAAAGTTGGTGCGGAAGAACGTCGCATCAATGGCCAAAAAGAGGCAGACGCTTATACATCGGTGGGACAAATGGTCGCCAATGATGGTTTCCCATCCAGCAATCACCCCGGCACGGTAAACGCCGCGTTTGTGGGTGGTCAGGTTGTGGGCATTAATGACCAGATTGATAACGTCGTTTATGGCCAGTTGATGACCTCGAATCATAAGCAGTCGGATTTGANAAATGCTGCGNATACAGTTTGGGATCGCAATCTAAACCAACCCAGCGATGGCGATTATTAAAGCCACGCTTGAAAGCAGGAATGAAAAACAGGATGCCCGATGGGCTCCTGTTTTTTTATGCGCCAGCCGATGTGCCAAGGATGATGTGCCCAGGATGGGGTGCTGGCACTCAACTACGAGATACGCGCTATCTGCTTTTATTCGGCCGTATCCGCTTCCAGCTCTGTCGTATCTGCTTCGAGCGATTCGGTTGCGGGTGCTTCTTCGGCGGGTGCTTCTTCGGCGGGTGCATCNCNGGCANGCTGAATATCACTTTGCACCGTGTCCGCTATTTTTTCTGGGAACAGAGCAGCGTTTAATGCAGGGAGCATGAGTTTGGCAAAATCGACTGAGGCACTGCTGTCAATGGTATTTTCATCGTTCAAGACATTTCCCACAAAATACAATTTGTATAAAGCGCGAGATAAGCCATAGTGGACTCGCGCATTATCNGGGGCTTCCCAGATATCAGTATNTGGATGGTTCCATGCCCAGAAGACACGTTCCAGATGTCTTCCAGATGGGTCTTCTTTAGAAAAAGTGGCCGTAAAAAATTCTGCTGGCTCTTCACCCAGTACGTCAATATGGTGCTTGAGTGGATCTCCCGTTTGCCGAAATCCCTGGCTCGGGTAACAAACTGTAGGAGTATGCCGACATACATCACGTGAGTGACCAATGATCAGCCAAAGATTGACCGTATTTCTATTCTTGGAATTGGTATAGAGACGCGAAACATAATTCACAGCTCCCGCCGTTTTTCGGGTGACTTCTTCCACGGGCAAGTCTTCTCCGACCCAATCCCCAATTTTTTTGGGGACTTGATCAAAGCGTTTTCCTAATTNAGCTGCCTCGACTCCTGGTGTGCCCCATCGGTCACGCATTTTTCCTTCGACAAGCGCAAGCGAAACAATCAGTACCAAACTGGCCNCCAGAGGTAGATAGATGCGGTTCATAACAGGAGATCTTTCTTGGAGTGATTGAAGAAAAGGGTGGCAATCAAAAGCTCATATTTCAAAGTGGAACGAGACTTTGAAAGCAGCAGAATGTGCTGGAAACCCCGTGCAGTCCTTACTTTACGGTAGGCGTGAAACCCTGGTCTGTCAAGCAAACCATCCCTAGCCCACATAATTCATACGATTCGTTACAGGCAGGAGCGGATGAACTATGCGGGCTAGAGCCCGCATAGTTGGTACAAGCGGATTGAATCGCTCAGGTGGCAATTGGATAGGCGTGTACCTGCCGAGGTTTTTTGGAACCTGAGTCGAGTCCTATCCAGATTTATGGGTTTGGTTGAGAGTGTGGTGCCGACGGAGTCGTTTCGTGATAGACGGCCTGCTGCAGCCCCTGGCCTTGCTCGTGGAACATCATGGCTGCTACGGGACTCAGNGACTCACTCTGCTCGTATTCCTGGATCGTCTCAGAGTGGCCTCAGGGTTGCTTGCCAGACGCTATTCTTCTTTACTGTCCTGGGTGGATGCATNTTTTGGAGAATTTGCTGGCAGTCTGGCGATACTACGCCTGACGGCAGGCTGCTGGCGAGCTGCNTGCTGAAGGCTGNCTGGCAAGGCAGGTGGAGCATCGTCTTGATAGGGTCCCAGCGGCTGATTTCCTTGGGGCTCAAAAGCCGGGAAGCCTTCATTGTCTATTTCGGGAAAAATATCGGCTCCTGGCAAAGACATAGGTGTTTCATCCTCGTCTATTTCGGGAAAAATATCGGCTCCTGGCAAAGACATAGGTGTTTCATCCTCTTTTTTGGCAGCTTTTTCTTTTTTCTTCTTTTCGGGTCCACGTAAATCTTCTTTGCCCGGATCAGGCAGATCGAGAGTGGGCAGTTCGACGGCATCACCCAAAGGAGCTTCTGACTCATCCTGAGTTTGAGTTGTTGGATCTCCAGGCCAAGGGCGCCATCNTGTTTCGCTATNCCCCCAACTGGCACGATTGGGACTGCAGCTACCGTCTGCTGCACAGGGGCAGGGAGTGGGCGCTTGGCCGCCAGTTNTTCCCCANGCTGATGTGCTTAGTAATAAACACTCTGAGACAGTCAAGCTGAGCATCATCAGTGAATTGGGGAGGATCCCGCATTTCGACATGAGTCTATCCTTTTTGACATTGCAATTGATACGCATTACCAGGCGTCCGATTCCCAAAGGTCTAATCAGCTAAATAGCATAGGAATTCGTAGGCTTCAATTTCTCAGCTAACTTGATTGTTTAGAACGTATTGCCTAGGCCAAAACGGATGATCCGGTTAGCAGTCGATGTGGTGAGAGATACAAAACCAATCATAGATTCGAATGGACGCAGGGTCATTCCAACTACATTGCTGAGCTTGCCAACCTTGTTTTCTGCGATGAAAAGACGATCTCCAGGCATAAGCTGATAGTTGGTTGCCGTCGAAGCTCCTCGTGTGATATCCGCCCAGTTGACGGGTAAGACTTGTTCACAACCCACTCCGTTTGGTGCGGGACGTGCGATCCAAAGTTTGCTCGAGGAGAGCTGGGAAATACCACCAATATTGGCCACCGCATCCAAAACGGTTTCATTGCCAGTGATAGGAAGTCGAGTTACATCGTCTCCGTAGCCGCCCCCCTGCGTCACGATGTAATAGACTTTGCTATTGTAGGCCAACACATCGACAAAGACTTCGGGGTCATCCAGCTTGATAGTTAATTGTTTTTCGATTGCTGCCTGGGCATCTTCAATCGTCATTCCGGCCACAAATACAGATCCATAAGTTCCTAAATTGACACGCCCGTCAGGACCCACTAGATGTTGACCCGTCACTTGTTGTGCTCCAGCCGATTGAAGCAATGAAAGCGAAACATCGACGTTTGTCAGGATTTTTGCTAATTCCGAACGGATTATTTCTTCGGCTTCTTCGATTGTCTCACCTACAACTTCAATCCGACCGTAGGTGGGCCCCAGGTTGATGCTGCCGTCTGCGTCAACGGAATAAGCATCATCAATAGGTTGATCAGGAAAAGCTCCCGTCACGCGGACTAGCAAAGCATCAAAGGTTTCAATCTCATGAGGTGATTTTGGCACCAATTTGACACCCTCAATGAGCAGGATGTCAGGGGGTTCGATCACATAGCGCGGTAAGGTCACTTTATCAAGTTCCCTGGGAACCGTACTTTCCAGCGGTGGTGCTGGAGGTGTCGCGGGGAATGGATCTCTTGGTGTCAGAAAACCGGTGCATCCAGAAGTACTAACGACCATGGTTAGTACGCAAAGCAAAAGGGCCCTCGGAAGCTTGCTAGGATTACAGAGATTCATCAGTTCTTCTCGCTTGCTGAGGCTCAGATACTCGCTAACATCTGACACACTATCTGGAAAACACTCAGGCGGCAGGATTTGCCCGACACCTACAATGCCTATAATCGGTAACCTTTGACATGGACTTTGAAGAGTTCTTCAGAAATGCTCTGAAATACCTCTCACTGATAACCGGCGTTTGCTAGCAAATCCCGCTCTGGCAAGCTGAGGTAAGGTAACTGAGACGCTATCCGTTGAGACAGTGCTTGGATTGCCAGCAAGGCTGCGTGGAGCTGGCTGGAACCGTGTAAAACATAGGATCATTGCGAGCCGCATTTGTGGTACTAAACCATGTCAATCAAAAGAGTTACGAGGCTTCAAATGCCCCCTTGAGACGTTTGACAGATAGGCCATACTCGCGTATCCTCTACAAAGGCGGCTTCTCACAAGAAGTTGGTGAGTTCGGATAAGTCTGTCCAGCGATTCGCATTCTCCTTCTTAGAGTTTCAACTCGTAGCGTCNCAATTCAAGGCATTTCGTTGATGGCATTTGAGAAATGAATTGAAGCAACGTGTGGATGACTTGAATTCCAGCTTATTTCTGCGATTGGTTGAGTACGCCAGCACCATTTCTGAGAGAACCAGCACCATTTCTGAGAGAACCCGTAGTCCTCGGAAGTCTTTTTTGATGCACCTGTAGTTAGGGCCCATTGATGTCACAGCAAGCATATCCATTTAGTTCTGAAGCGAGCTTCGAAGAAGCCAAGCCACTAGAAACTGCGCTGAATCACAAAATGTGGGCAGTCTTTGCTCTTTTGACAATACTGCTGACTGCTTGCTACTGGAACATGTTTATTTATACGGCCAGTTTTTGGCAGATGGGCCTCTACTCACATGGGTGGATTGTGCCTCTGTTTGCAATATTCCTGCTAAATGCTCGCGCGGGTGGGGTATTAGAATTTAACGATAAAGAAATGATCGCTTCGGTTGCTGCTATTGCAGTCGCTGTAGGTCTCTTTTTTATTCCGGGCTTGAGCAGTGTGATTGCNACTTCGACGCTAGCTCTTTTTTCAGTCAGTATTCTGATTGGATTGACCTTTTGCCTTCTCAGGAATGCACAGTTGGTCGAAGTTGCTAGCTCCGTGCGCTGGATGGGAGTGGCCGTTTTGCTCGCGAGTCTGTTGATACGACTTTTTGCTGCCTATTACGATTATAATCCTATGGACCGTATATCATTTGTTGGTGCTATGTTGGGAGTTTGCCTGCTTGTAGGTGGAACCGCAATGCTGATCTGGGCAGGCCCTGCCATGGGATTCCTGGCATTTATGTTCCCTCTTCCATCGGTGCTGGAACATTCCATTTTGTGGAGGCTGCAAACGGGGGCGGCTATTGCCAGTTCATGGACGCTTCAATTGCTAGGCGCGCCAGCAGTTCGGGATGGCAATAAAATAATAATTGACAATATTCCATTGGATGTGGCTGACGCCTGCAGCGGACTCAGGATGGCCACTATTTTTGGGGCCATGTCATTAGCCTTGGCAATACTGATGGTAGAGCGTCCCTGGTGGGACCGTATGATTATATTGATCAGTGCAATTCCAGTAGCACTGACAACAAATGTGATTCGTATCACTATTACTGCTTTGATATATATGTTTTTCCCCGAAAACGAAGGTCTTCACAAATTAGTCCATGATTGGGCCGGTTTGGCGATGATGCCTATTGCGATGGGTATTTTGTGGCTCGAATTGGAAATATTGCGTAGAATCTCTATACCGATTGATGCTGANGATTATGCCGCCTTTGGCACGGTCAATGGTTAATCGGGGTATTTCNACCGTTTCGCATGCAGCGGATAGAGTATTGTTCGTGTGAGGATTGTGGTGGAAGGNGTGTTTTTGGGCACGCTGTTTACTGGACACACTGTGTTTACTGGACACGCTGAGGATTGTGAGCCTGAAAAAAAGTTGGCAGGGTAAAGTTGGCCAGGAAGGCCGCTTTGGAAGAGAGACTTAGGCTGACGGAGCAGAAGCGGATGAATATGCGGGCTAGCCAGTCTGGCAGCTCAGCAATGTTGCATTGAAGCAACCTGATGTCGAGAGAAGACCACACTTTTAGGGCGGCTGTGAGTTTTTGGTTTCTCAGCATCGAAGATTTGTGGTTCTTGTCGTTTTGGTCCGCAACTTGCTACTAGGTCAATCACGACTTACCCTACCTGCCTGCGAAGAGAGCGAGGTATTTTGATGCCGAATCATGATCCGAGTCTAAACAATTCTGATGCAATGTATCCGGGGACTGCTGCGAATGTGGAGCAATCACATGCGTTGATTCCAGCCCAGCAGCCCCCAGCCTTGCCGGCAATTCAGGTCCCAGCCGGATTTTCTGGAGGAGTTTCCGGTNNCCCTGAAATCATCCATGGTTCATTCAACCAAACCTGGTTGTTGAATTGTCTGAGACGCCAATGGCTGCCTGCCACCCTACTGGGTTTGGTGGTGGCCGCAGCAACAGCCGTTTTGTTGTTGTGGTTATTCCCGCTTTCTTCTTCGGTGACCGCTTATCTGGAAGTCAAAGGGCAGAACGAAGTTTCCTGGGATGGTACGAAAGAAAGGATTCAACCAAAGGAGTTGGAACTTTTTCAGGAAACACAAAAAACGTGGATGAAAAGCCAATTTGTGCTTCAGGCAGCGTTGCGTCCGAAGTCGATTTCGGAATTAGAAGCAGTTCGTAAAGAAGAAGAGAATGCTCTGATCTGGCTTTATGAAGGTCTCAAGGCCAACTTCAAGGGTGAAATCCTCGAAGTTCGCTATGACGGTGAAGAAAACCCTGAAGAGATGAAGAAAGTTGTTGATTCAGTCATCAATGCCTACATCAAAGAAGTACGCGATACGCAACGTATCGAGAAAAAAGAAATCATTGATAAACTTGCCGTACTTAATCGTGAGCTCCGAGAGGATTTGGAACAAAAGATTGAAGATCACGGTAAGTTGGCCAAGGACTTAGATGGTGGTGATTCTCCAATTGCGGATCAAATGCTCGCAATGCTTATTGGCGATCTACGTTTAATAGAGCAACAAATTATTAAGGCGAAGGAGGATCTTATCGAGATNGAAGTTGAAAGAAAAGTTGCTGANCAGANGGCCAACAGCATGGCAGCGATAGACCAAGCTGTCCAGATGGAGCTTGAAGGGGATCCGATGCTTTTGAATTACCAGCAAGAGCAGTTTCTGGTCACCCAGCAGATTCGTAGCCAGCAGAGCACTGGTCGGGGTAATTCCNCAGCNCTTAAGCAGCTAAAGAATCAATATGCACAATTGGAACAAGAAATTCAGCAATACCGCTTTCAGAAGGAAGCAGAGCTGAAGGAGAAATACAAATCAGTNCCGAATGAGGGTTACCGGTTGGCAATGACGAATTACATTGCGTTTCGGACCGAAACGNAGAGTGCTTTGGCGGAGTTGGAAGCTCAGAAAAAAGAGAAAATTGATCTGGTAAGACAACGGGCCGAAACATCGGGCATGCTTGCGATGTTAGTCTCNGAAATCGAGCAATTGCAAGAGGTTTCGAGAGTTATGGAAAATCGATTGCGTGGTTCCACGATTGATGATCAAACCCAAAAAGATAGCATTCGTATCATGCAGCCTGCTTTTATTGAAGAGAAGATTAANGAAACACAACGCTATACCATCGCGTCTATTGGTGGCATTGCCGGACTCTGTGCGACTTGCTACTTAGTGGCACTCGTTGAGTTTCGCAAACGACGGCTGAATACTCCTGCGGATGTGGATGAAGGGTTGGGGATTCGAGTTCTAGGTGTATTGCCACCTATTGCATCGAGTCGGGCAATGCGGTCTGGAAGCCCTATTGCAATCCAGCTTTCAGAGTCAATTGACAATGTGCGTGCTACACTAATGCATGATTCTACATCTCGCGGAAGACAAGTGGTTCTCATTACGAGTCCTGCTACGATGGAAGGGACGACCACGGTTGCAAGTCACCTAGCACTGAGCTTTACACGTGCCGGACGTCGTACTTTGTTGATCGATGGCGACTTGCGTGAGCCCGCATTGCATAAGCTTTTCGGTATGCCTGCTGAAGATGGTTTTAGCGAAGTGCTTCGATCGGAGATAGATATTTCAGATGCCGTTCGTCCTACGAATACCGAAGGGCTCTGGCTNTTACCCGCAGGAATGTGCGATATGGATTCCATTCATGCATTGGCAACGGATCAATTGCAGCCCATCTTCGAAAAGCTACGGGAAGAATTCGATTTTATTGTTATCGATGCCCCCCCCGTGCTGGGTCTTGCAGATACCCTNTCGATGGGCCAGCATGTTGATGGAGTCATTCTNACNGTGTTACGTGATCACTCTGAAGTTCGGAAAATTCATAAAGCGACCGAACTACTAAAAGGGTTAGGGGTTCGCCTGCTAGGAACCGTTGTGAATGGTGTGCCGCTGAAGGCTGATCGTCGCATTGCTCGCTTGCATCAGAATATGGCAGCAAAACCCAAGAAACTTGCGGAGACGGCTGAAAGCTAACCGTTGATCCAATCAAACCCTGTAACGGCGTTGGTCCTGGCTAGGATCAACGCCGTTTTTTTATCAGATGTTTCCTTTGTGGATCTCGGANGGCGGAGTGCCTGAGAGTAAAATAGTCGTNCCTGATAACTCTTCCATATCTTGAAATAGCGGTTGGCTTAGCCGTTTGTTGGCGCTAAAATTTGCCAGGTTTTGATCCGTATGGTCCCAAAAACTGGCAAAAAACGAAACCGAAAAAGCAGACTCCCCTGCGCGAACTCTTTGGTGCCCATTTCTCAGAGATGCTCAACCCCGAACATCCGCTTTATGTTTTGGCAGAGCGCATCGATTGGCAGCAATTCAACATCACAATCGACGCTTGTTATGCCGAGGAGCTTGGCCGCTGCCGGTTACAATCTTCGAAAGCTGCTGCGCTGGATCGTTTTTTCGCCCGCTTTGGTACTGTTGCAGTGGCTGGAGGAGGTGCTGCACTTCAAATCGCACCTCAAGCGGCATCCGCTGAGCCCCTGACTGACAAAAGCAAGTTTACGCAAATTGCCATTAAACAATCGGCAGTGGGTTTTTCAGGGACGACTATTTATGGCTCCCTGGATCGCAT
>PATG01000023.1 GCA_002713555.1 Planctomycetaceae bacterium | reverse complement strand
GAACACCCATGCGAGCCGATCTTGATGGTGGAGGTCGAAAGAAGGTCCTCGTATCCCCCTCAACTGGCTTTAAGGGCCACAAGATTGTGAAGAAGAAGGGTGGGCGTTATCGCTACACCTACGATGGTTTGCGGAAGCGACGCGCTTTCCGTGGAAATATCATCTCCTCTGACACACGCCAAATCAACCTCAAGATTGTCGAGAGTGGAAACAAGTCACTTTCAGACATCTTCTCCTCCGGCGGCGGTGACGATGCTGGAGACGGTGACGGTGCGGAGTGAACAGGAGCTGTGACACTAGATGGCCAAGAAGCGTCAGCTCCCCGGCCAGCCTGAAGTGAACATTGGATTAGTCGGTCACGTAGATCATGGAAAAACTACCCTCACGCAAGCCCTATCTGGAACTTGGACTGATACACACTCCGAAGAACGGAAGAGAGGCATCAGCATCAAGTTAGGTTATGCTGATACCGCTTTCTACAGAACAAAGAAAGGTGAATCCTACGCGATGGGAAAACGACCCGATGGAAAGGACGATGAGGCNAAGGAATTACTCCGTGCTGTTTCCTTTGTCGATGCGCCTGGACACGAGACATTGATGGCAGTCATGATTTCTGGATCATCAATTATGGATGGTGCACTGCTTCTAGTGGCTGCAAATGAACAATGTCCGCAACCGCAAACTCGTGAACACCTGATGGCACTCGAAATTGCAGGTATTGAGAACATCGTTGTAGTTCAGAATAAGGTTGACTTGGTCAGCCGTGAGAGGGCAATTGAATCCCATGGTGAAATCAAATCATTCTTGAAGGGTACAATTGCCGAAAAATCACCGATTATTCCCGTTAGCGCACACCATGATGTCAACCTCGATATCCTCATTGACGCTATTGAAGAGATCATCCCAACGCCCGATTTGAGGGAGAAGGAAGATGGTCTGATGTATGTCGCACGCTCCTTTGACATCAATCGACCAGGTACTCGACCTTCGAAACTCAAAGGAGGAATCATTGGCGGTTCAGTTGTATCTGGAAACTTCTCTGAAGGTGATGAAATTGTCATTGCCCCGGGTCGAAAAATTACCGATGGCAACAAATCCAGATGGGAACCGATTGAGACAACTATCTCCAGTGTACAAGCAGGAGGCCTCGATTTAGACTCGATACATGCCGGCGGATTGTGCGGTATCGCAACACCACTTGATCCATTCCACACAAAATCCGACAATTTGTCAGGGCAAGTAATGGCAAAAGTTGGTGAATTACCCCCCGTATGGGAAACCCTCGATGTTACTCTGAATTTGCTCAAGCAAATGGTTAGCGGCGAAAGTGATGGGGAAAATGTACGTCCACTCCAGCCCGGTGAGATGCTAATGTTAAACTCGGCTACAGCGACAAGTGTAGGAGTTGTTTCTGCGGTCAAGGGCAAAGATGCAACGCTGAATCTACGTCTGCCAATCTGTGCACTGGCTGGCAGTCGAATTACCCTCTCGCGCCGTGTAGGTAGTCGCTGGCGCCTCATTGGCCACGGCATCATTGCGGGGTGAGCCCGTGACGAGCATCCTAATCGACGCCTGTGGTTGGGTGGCTGTTGTCGAGGCCCGAATTAACATCGATTTGGCACTAGAACAACAACTCGGCCCAATTGAAATCAAAATCACTCAATCTGTGATGGATGAAATTGAGCACTTGGCTGCCCAGGAGTCTCGAAATTTGTTACTTGGTTTACTAGGTGAACGTGCAGAACTCGTATCAGGCGAAGGAGAACATACCGATGACGAANTGTTGTATCTGGCCACAAATCATCATTGGCCAGTATTGACCGTAGACAAGAACCTCAAGAATCGACTACACAATGCAAATGCATCAGTGATTGAAGTACATGGTTCAAAGGTACTAAGGTACATTGAATGAGTCAATCAAGTGGATGAGCAATCGGAATACCGTTCGAATCGGTCATGTTTAATGTCCATCGAAGCGTCTTGATAACCCCTCGTAACGCAGTGATATTTCGAATCGCTTCCGCATTCGCTTTCCGATTCATTTTCGCGCTGTGGTAATGCTGTTCCCACAATACTTTGCGCTCTTCTGCCTCTCGAAGCATCTCTTTTAACTCTTCAACTGAGCGAGGTTTTCCTGCTGGACCCATGGAAGAGTTGGAAATACGGACCCTTTTGAAACTGGTGCCGGCATGAATTTACAAAGTCAGGGTAAAGTGAACATTTCGTCATCACCATGACCATCCAAGAGACCAATTTTGACGGCACAATCAATCCAAGCATGCGCATAGTTGATGGCACCGAAGGCTCGAACCAAATCCCCTTGTTGTGCAAACCACTTTGCGTCTGAGGTGTATGAGTCAGCCATCTCCATCATTACATCTAGTCGCTTTCCTTCTTCTGAATCAGTTGAATGTAAAGGCGTCGCTTTGTCTCGAGCGGCTTGAGTGAGGCCCAGATATCGCTCAATCAAATCGGCTGTGACTTCAATATTAGATTCAGACATCTGCACCCTCCCGCATCGTAAGCAGTCTGTGAACATCCTCCGCTCGACCCAGGGAGTCGTACAGCTCAATCGCGCGACTAATCATTCCCGTATCTTCAGCGTCTCTCGCGGCCTCAAAGATGACTTGCCTCTGTTCCCAATCCAGGCGTCGAATTTCACCCGATGCAATTTCTTCAAACAACAATTTCCTGCGACTGACAAGATGTGGACCAATCCACATTCGCACCAATCCATCACGGGTGGCAGAAAGCATACGATCAGCTTGGTTGGAAGAAAGCAAGTCACCCGCTGGCCGGCGTTCGATATCCTCCCCTGGCGGTAAGCGAATCAAGTCCCCTGCTACATCTAATGCCCACCAACCTTCACCGGTCCAAGCCGCCTGCAAGGGAACGAAACCATCACCAGGGATACGATCAATACGATCCCAACCGAATGGATTTGGTACGCCTTCCTGTAAACTTCCATCCACATGTTGTACCAGTACACGGCCTCGGTGGAGACGTGAAACCCAAGACCATCGTGTGGTTTCAATCCGACGCTGTGCATCATCGCCACCTAAACGGAGTGCGCGCAAGCAACCATCCTCATCTTGAGCAAGTAAAATTTCACGATCAAGCCAACCAATCATTTTCTGAAGTGGACCTGGACGCAATCGACGAATTCCTCGCCCTCGTCGATTGAACAGATGAATATGATCACCCCAGTCTGAAAGAAGCCAGCCACCACCTGGACGACGAACAACATCTCTGAATCCTCCCGCGACTGCACGACCCTCCCCCAATGGTTCACCGGTCGATAAATCAAGCAAGAAGAATGCTGTTCCAGCCAAAACTGCGACATTTGTGCCATCGTGCTCAAGGCGATAGACATCAAACGAGAATTCTCTACGCCAGAGAAAGTCACCATCGGCATTTAGTCGACGAACGACGCTACCCGCGGCAATTAAGCTGTCTTCCCCAAGACATGCAATTGCACCCACGCGACCCTCGACTTGGTGACTCCAAGCAATTTCCCAGCGATCATCCGTCATGATTAGGCCTCCATGTGGCCATCGGTGAAATGCGCCTTTGCTTGATTAGAGATTCGGAATAGACGAGTACGCCCCTTCTTTCGTACGGATAGAATTCCCGCTTTGTGCAACCCATTGAAAATTTGTGATAGGCGTGGACGACCGACGGAGAGGTAAGCCTGCAATGCAGCATCGGAAGGTGAAACCTCTCGTGAAATAGCTGCCTCTACAATCGAAATTTCAGCATCACTGAGTGATGATGCTCGCTCAAAGTCAAGAGGGAGAGTGCTTGATGGAGGAACTGGGTTTTCCTTCCGTAAACTATCTCCAATTGTTTTGGCGGCTACAGAATCCATTACCGGATTCGATTCGATGATTGGGTCAGGATCAGGTAAGGAATCAGCCACCCAGTATGTCGTTTCTTCTGAATCAAGTTGTGGTTCTTCTTCAGGCATTCGAATTGTCGGGTCGGGTTTCGCTGCGAGGGGTCCACTAGATTTGGGCCGAAGCGCGTTTTCTAAACCAATCTCTACGGATGCAGTGCGATGGCGTTGGGTCAGACCACCAAATGCATGCTGTGAGACAGGAGGGGGTTCCGTCCCAGGTTCCATCTGGAGAATCGCGCCTCCAGCTGAATCTTGCTCAGGGGGATTTTCGTCTTCAATTTCAAATGCAGGTAATTCAGATTCAGGCTCCAATTTTGGAGATACATCTTCAACCTCGACTGGCTCTTCTGGGAAAGATTCCTCTGGTTCAGGTTCCATCTCAGGAATATCCCAGTCAAACTCTATCTCGGTTTCATTGGACAACTCACTAGCAGAATCGAGAGATTCCAATGGCTCTACATTTGGTGACATGCGCTTTTTTGCATCGTTTGGCTGTAAATCCATTGCCTCAAGAATTTCGCTCTTTCTTGTGAAAGAAGTTGATGCACCCCGTTCAGCATCGATGAGGTCACGAAGATGGCGGACCAATAACGCGGGCCGCCCCCCCGTTTGTGCGATACTTTGTTCCAACACAGATTGCTGAATAGGCCAGGCTTCGTTGCTCACCTTTCGAATTCGATGATCAATCAGTGCACGGGCTGTTTTTGTATCGAAATCCGACAACGGTTCAGAGATATCGAATTGCTGTTGTAAATGATCAGACCATGCAGATAATTGTGCTGGTGTCAAAGCGACGATTACCAGCGCCCGCAAACGGCCCAAAACAGGTGATAAACGCTCAAAAACTTGAGCCAACTCAGTACCGCCTACTCCTGGGAAATCAAAGGATATTAGAGGTAAATCGCCACTAAATCCCTGCAATTTGGCAACCATCTCTTCCACCAGAGTGTTTGTTGAAGAGGGAGTGTCATAGCCTGCGATTCTACAATACATTTCATTGAGTAAGGTTTGAGCAGGGGTTTGTTCAGGATAGAACGTGAAAGGATAGCTTGTCGAAGATAGATTACTCAGAGCCTGTATTACAGAGGTCCTACCAGAACCACGCTCTCCGAGTAAAATCATCAGCCTCGGACTCCCAAAGCGCAAATGCTGTCGTAAATCTGCCATCAACTGAGTACGACCTACGAGTAATTCGAAATCACTCGGTTCGATCGGCTTTGCCGAAAAGGGGTTTGCACGCATATGGGGTAGGTGCAGAGATTCCACAGCAGATTTCGACATTAAGCGCTCGAACAGAACTTGGGTTTAACAAGTTAACGCGAACCTAACAGGTGAGGAGTTCCATTTGGAAGCGTTGAAGAGTGTACCGGGGCCGTTTTTCGCTACATATTGATATTAAATTATTAGAAATGATTACACATTAACGCTTTATTAACGGGTTGTTAACGTGTCTAAAGCGTTACTAACGCATTGTTAACGCATCTTGTTACTGCTGAACATATCGTTTTCGCTGCTCAATCGCCAATCTAGAACCAATGCACACGCAATCATTTAGGAGGGTCAACTGAAGGGCAGGGCGAGGGATACACATGCCTGTTGAAAACAGTCGATTGAAGGGTTTCTACAAACTCAGTGTCAAAGAGCGGAGAGATTTGGTGGCTGAATTAGCCGGTTTGGACCAAGATGCAATCGACGCCCTTGCAGCGACGGGAGAATTAACTGAAGCTGCTGCAGATCGGATAATTGAGAACGTCGTCGGTACTATGGCACTCCCAGTGGGAGTCGCAACCAATTTCATNATCGATGGTGAGCATTACATTGTTCCCTTTGCCCTTGAAGANCCCTCTGTTGTGGCTGCTGCCAGTAATATGGCAAAGCGATGTCATGCAAGCGGTGGGTTTGTTTCAAATAATACTGAACCCATCATGATTGGACAAATTCAGATTGTAGGATGTGATGATGCATTTGCTGCGAAGGCGGCAGTTCTCGCTGCCAAGGATGAGTTGATTAGCGCTTGCAATGATGTCGACCCAATCCTGGTCAAGTTTGGAGGAGGTTGCAAAGATATTGAAGCTCGCGTAATCGATACACAATCTGGACCAATGGTCATCACCCACATCCTCGTCGATTGCAGAGATGCGATGGGCGCAAATGCAGTTAACACCATGGCTGAAACAATCGCGCCTCGAGTCGAGGCTTTGACCGGCGGAACCGTTATTCTACGAATCATCAGTAATTTGGCAATCCATAGGTTGGCTCGTGTCAGTGCGACATTTACACCAGAAGAAATGTCAGATTCTGGCGATGCAGCCCAAGGTAGCGAAGTGATCGATGGAATCCTTCAGGCATACCATTTTGCAGCTGCTGATCCATTTCGTGCAACGACACACAACAAAGGTATCATGAACGCCATTTCGCCGATTGGTGTAGCTTGTGGCCAAGATTGGCGCGCGATTGAGTCAGGTGCCCATTCCTACGCATCGTATCAGAGGACTTACGGCTCCCTGACACACTGGGAAAAGGATGCAGAGGGGAATTTGGTCGGTTCAATCGAGTTGCCCATGCCCGTTGGATTGGTCGGGGGAGCGGTACGCGTCCACCCGGTCGCTAAAGCAAATGTGGCATTGATGGGAGCACGCACGGCGGATGAATTATCCAAGGTCATGGCTGCTGCAGGCTTGGCGCAGAATCTTGGCGCCCTTCGTGCACTGGCAACTGTTGGTATTCAAGCAGGTCACATGAAACTNCACGCTAGAAACATGGCAGTAACTGCAGGAGCTGAGGACCATGAAGTCGATGCGGTCGTCGATATGATTCGTTCAAGCGGCGAGAGAATCACAGCCGCGGCCATTGAAAATGCGCTCAAGGTACTTCGAGAAGGTTAGATCACTCTTCTTCATCTTCGATGATTTCTGCACTAGATTCATCCCAATCTTCACTGATTGGCACTTCCGGAGCATCCTGGATTTCTTCCTCTCCATCTCCTAAACTAGCTGCCAATTCGGCACCGTCCATACCCATCTTTGCTGCATGTTCCCTGAACCATTTCCGTACTTTTTTCGATTCAGCATAGGGGCAACCGAACATCTCTGCAAAACGACGTGTTGTGGTCAATCGCCTTGACAGGCCATCACGACGACGATCAATTAGGCCGAGATGTGCCAAATCCCGGACATGGTCNTAGGCTCGCTGCCCAATCATGTCAACCAACTGACTCTGTGCCATCGGTTGATGGTATGCAATAAGCGCGGCAGCTGCAAGTAGGCGTTGAGGTATTTCGGTTCGAAAGGATGAGGGGATATGATTCGCTAGTTTGGGTTTCACTTCCATCACCCAGCGACCACTGACACTGGTCAATTGCAAAGCCCCGCCTGGTCTACGCTTCATGGTGTGTTGCAAGGATTCGAGGTTGGCAATAACTTCCCCATGAGAAATCTGTATCGACTCAGCTAACTCCTCTACTGATAGTGAGCGCCCAGCTCCAAACAGTGTTGCCTCGAGAATGGTTCGAATATCGACATCACTCAACAGTTTCACCTCCATCGGCCTGTCGTGGACCAATGCCAATTTCTACAGACACCTCTGCGAAATCCTTGGCCTTAGGCCATTTATCCTGGAGGAAAATATCCCCATTGGGATACTCCATTTGCCATAGATCAGTATAGCCCCGATGTGTAAGAAAAAGTGCAGAAACAAAACCGGCTACTTGGCCCTCTTCTTCGGCTTCACTCAAGGTCCATCCTTGTGAAGCGGAGTGTTCTGCGAGTTTTTCAGAAACCTGAACAAGCGTGACTGGGGCACCTTCTGGGCTGGCGGCACGAATGGCCTCCCAACATCGTCGGATGTCATCTTCAAGATCCTCCTTGTGCATTCGTGTAGTTACATTGGACATCCAGTCTGAAACCTCGGCTGCATGCTTAACACGGCTTTCTTCTCGGATTCTTCGCTCCTCAGCTTGCTGATGCGCCCCCTGCAGGGACATCAGAAGTTCAGCCAAAGTGACTGGGCGACCTTCCTCGCGTTTGATACGACCATCTAAAAGATCAGGGAGTGAATCTGTTGTTTGACCTGTGATAATCCCCACACTGAAATTGTACTCTTCGTCCTCAAACTCTGTTTGCCACCCCTCCATAGCCCAAGGGTCGTCCTCCCAATCTTCTTCCGCGCGTTCAGCCCGATCAAGCAGAGTCGATGCCTGACCATGAAGAATTTGCCAAGCCATACGAATTAATCNACCACAGGTGGGTAAGTCGACGTTCTCAGCGTCCTTGATTCGCTCTTTGAATTTCTCAATAAAAATGGAGAGGTCGACATCCCATGGATCTAATGTAGCATCATTAAACATCTGAAAAACGAGTGCCACTGAGCGATCAAAGGGCTCGACNAGGCTTTGATGTTCCGCACTCTCTAAATCTGCAATCTCAACCAAACGATCAATGTAACGATGCTTGTCTAGGTTAGCATCATCCTGCTCACCGAGAAGTTGCTTGACGATGGTCGCCTGCATGTCACGGGTCTCGAGCAGAGACATGGTACTCACTCCTGTTCCTCAACTTCTGGAATTTCTTCTGAGGGTTCCAATTCCTCTTCTGTGGAATCCTCGGCCTCAATCGAGGCATCGACTTGGCGCTGCCATTCGTTTCGTTCATCCATGTCCTCTTTCTCATCCGCAGCCCGATCAGCAAGAGACGAAATGGTCCCATCATCGACATCGACATCACCTGCTTCATCCTCAGGAGCAACCGTTACACCGTCAAGAATAGACCCTCCTAGGCTGGCCGGAGCAGGCAACTCATCAGGTACAGATTCCATCTTTGTGGGATCAGGTAAATCCTTGGTCAACTCTGCCTTCTTGTTTAGAGTCTCCATTGCGGCTTCGAGTTCGGCCTCGGCCGCATCACCAATCTCAAGGGCCTGCTCTCTGTCGAAGTCCGTGATTCGTCGGCTACAACCATCACCTGCGTGTGTAATACCAATGTGGTGATCTGCAAGTTGTAGGCTAACCTTACGCAGTGTGACCATGATGAATTGTGCACGCTGACTTCGCAGACGACAGAGCCTTGCAATGTGCTCTGCGTTGTACGCATCGAGATTCTGATCGACTTCATCGAAGTAGTAGAATGGACTGGGGTCATAATCTTGAATCGCGAAAATTAGTGCGAGCGCAGCCATTGATTTTTCTCCGCCGGAAAGCAAACTCAACTTGCTCTTACTGGATTTACCACGAGGTTGGCACCACATTTCCAAGCCTCCTGAAAATGGATCCTTAGGGTTTTCAAGGCGTAATTCAGCATTTCCTCCATCCGAAAGACGTTGGTAAACTCGCTTGAAATTCTCTGAAACGATTGAGAGTACCGTAGTCAATCTTGACTTGCGTTCGCCTTCAAGCTTGTCAGTTAACTCGATGAGGTCAGTACGGCGCTTTCGTAAGACGTTGGCATCATCTGCAATTCTGCTCAAACGTTCTTCTGCTTCGTCGTACTGCTCGATAGAGAGCATGTTGACATCCCCTAGATTCGCAATCTTTCGCTCAATGTTGCGGACGCCGGATTCTGCATCACCAACGCTTGGCAAATCGACATCTTCGCTCAGAGGCTCAAGGTCTTGGCTGGCCATTTCTTGAGTGAGTTCTTCAAGAAGACGGTTTTTACTTTCAATTTCTTGCGATAATTCATCGCAACGGTTCCTCAATGATTCGCGCTTAGCACTGCTTTGCTCGAGAGCCGCCTTGATACCCGCTCGATCTTCCCTCAGAGATTTGGATCGCTCATTCAACTCACGATGTTCTTCTGCAACCTGCTCATGTGCCTCACTGACAGTCTCCAATTCAGTACTTAGAGAGGTGATCTCACCCTCCAGTTCTTCGATTCGCAATTGGGCCTTTTCAACGATAGAGGTTTGTTCTTTGATTCGACGTTCAATTTCATTGACGTTTTGCTGAAGTAACTGTGTGTTTGCATTGCCTGCAGCCAACTGGCCCTCAGCATCAATCTTGGCCTTCATCGCGGCCGCACGTAATTCATCACTAGCACGGAGGCGTTCCGAAAGGTGCTCAGGAGAGGATGAAAGGAGGTTGTCGGAAGCGGTTTGGCGTGCTGTGACTGCCGATTCATAAGACCCTGTAGCCTCATCGGCACGACCCTGCGCTTTTTGGTGCACGTTCTTGGCTTCAATCAGTTGTGCATTGCAAACCTTGACCTTGTCTTCAGCAGAATCAAATGCTGTTTTTGCCCTCTTCATGTCTTCTTGCCATGCACGCATTTGGAGACTGGAGTCATCGCTCCCCAATGCATTGAGGCGCTCACGCATACGGTGCTGATTCTGACGTGATTCCGCCAATGCCGCATCTACGGTGTTAGAAAGTAATTCTAGGCGACTCAACTCAGTCTCGGCCTGTTGAACTGCATTCATGCCGGCAATATTACCACCGAATTGAGGGCGGCGCCCGCGTACAGCACCACCAACCATGGCACCACTTGCTTCAGTAATACTGCCATCTAAGGTGACCATGCGAACACCTCCCATGTGCCGGCGAGCCGTACCCATATCACGGACAATCAGTGTGTCGCGTACGGCATGCTTGACCGCAGATTCAATCGAGTCGTCATAATCTAGCAAGTCAAAGGCAAACCCGATGACACCATCCTGCCGAGCGGTCATGACAGCCTTCCCTCCAGGCCGCCGTAGAGTCAATTTGTTGAGGGGGAGGAAAGTTGCACGACCCGCACGATTGTCGCGTAACCACTTGATGCAAGATGCTGCGGTCTCATCATCTCGAACGATGATGCTGTTCATCCCTCCACCAAGAGCGAAAGCCAACGCTTCTTCGTGCTCGCTGTTTTTTGGCGCACACAATTGACCCAATGGACCTAGAATTCCCGGAACCTGGCCTGAATCTTTGAGTGACATGACTGAGGCAACTGCTTGAGCCAATCCAGCCTTTGAACCGGATTTGTTCTCCATCTCGCCTTGAGCGCGAGCAAGGGAGCGTTCAGCCTCACGTACCTTGCGCTCTACCCCCTCAAATTCATCTATCAGTTTGCGCTCTTCACGTTGAAGTCGTGTAATCTCTTCAGCCAATTGAGTTCGATCTGTCTTTTCCCCACCAGATTGTAGGTCCTCACCAATCAAATGCAAATCATCTCTTGTCAAGCGTGCATCTGCGAGTGCTTCCTCAAGTTCAGCCAGACGTTCTTCTGCCATGGTGACCTGATTCAATGCACGATCCGCTTCAAGAGCCGCAGAGACTCGCGATTCATCTGCTTTCGATACTGCTTCAGTGGCTTTACCAAATGCCCGATTCAAATCATGATTTGCACGGTCACCACCAGCAATCGCTTCTCTCGCAGCTTTTTCTTCGGTTGCGGCTGATTCCATATCTTGATCTGCCTTTACCAGTGCTTGCTCTGCATGTTCGAGGCTTTGCTGGTGTACGTCAAGTGCCTCTTGGGCGTTGGTTTGTTCGCTCTTGAGAACCTGGATCTCATCTTCGGCTTCCTCGATTGAGGATTCTGAATCAGAAATACGATCTTTTCGTGTTTCCACATCTACCTGTAATTTACGTAGGCGTTCACCGAGAGCTTTGCCATCGTCACCTAATACAGAATTCAATTGACGCTCAATGTCTGCAATCTCGTCATCAAGTTCCAGTAATTCCTCACTTGTTTCTCGGACAGATATGGATAATTCCTCGATTCTTGACAGATATCCTGCACGCTCATCTGCAATCATCTGAATGTCATTCAGACGTGAACGATGACGAGCATGGATTGCAGTAATTCTAGCATGCTCTAATGCATCGGCCAAATCGCGATATTTCATTGCCTGCTCTCGCTCTTTGCTGAGTGTTTTGAGTCTAGTTTTGAGTTCATCTTCGAGCAGAGCAATTCGCTCAAGGTACTCTTCAGCCTTCTTTCGTTGTCGGTCGGCTCGTTTGATTTCGTCGTCATATGCCGTAACACCTGCAACGTCATCGAGCACTTTGCGGCGTTCACGGCTGGACATGGTCGCAAGATGTGTGACATCGCCTTGGAGAACAATGTTGTATCCATCGCCTCTGGCGCCTGCCTCAGTTAGAATTCGACGGAATTCGGTGCTGGTCGATGAGCGTTCGTTGAGGTAGTAGGCTGTCACGGAGTCATTCTTGCGGTTGAGTTTGACAGTTCGCGTGAATCTGACTTCCTCGGCATCGACTCTCAATCGGCGATGTCCTTGCTTGTTTTTCGGATTATCAAACACCAATGTAGCCGTACAGGAACGGGCTGGTTTGTCCTTCTTTCCACCGTTGAAAATTAGATCCTTGACATTCTGAGCTCGTAGACTCTTCGCACTGCGAGGACCTAGGACGAATTGTATGGCGTCACCGCAGTTACTCTTGCCACTTCCATTCGGGCCCGTAATTGCCGTAAACCCCTCTTGGTAAGGGATGATAACCTCGCCTTTGAACGATTTGAAATTCTCCAATTCTATCGCTTTTAGAAACATCTTACTCACCGAATTTGTATCCCGAGGACACACGCCGGCTAGCGTCGATGTTTCAACGACTATAAACAACACGCCTCGCGCACGCGAGGAAAGGATGTTTTTTTCGGGCTATTTGTAGCGCCGTAAGCCGGTTTTCACCCAAGTGTGCCAGTATTGCCACACTGGCCACAGCCTTCTCCATTGCAGTAGTGACAGGTGCGACCCACACTGCCACCCCATTCATCGCCAGTACTGACTTGGAATGGATCTTCAAAGGCATCGAGCATCAGTGCTTTTCTCAACTGTCCAACTGAAAAATCACCAGGGAGATGGCGCTCCGCAGGACCCAAGAAACGGCGTGTTCCCGAATCGGGTCTTCTTGAACTTGAACGGCGCCCTCTTCGCTGCATTGAACCACCAACAAGTGAGAACAGCAAAGCGACAGTTAGCAAAATCAACGATACCCCGTTCGGGAATGGGAATCCNAGNAGTTCGCCAGCATCCATNGGNTNNCCNTTTTCTGTGAGCATNCCAAAGAAATCAGCNACACCAACCAAAGCNATGAGCATNCCGATNCGNTGTAGNTTCTTNCCTTGNCGCTCNGNACGNCTTTTNCGACGNTTTGATGCGAACAANGCCCTNANNGNNNNCCANGACAANANNACTCCGATTGNNAGNANAATNNCATCNATTGGNTCCCAAGTNCCNAGNGGTTGNAGNCANTCTGAAATCCCAACTGNATTNATGTCTGCACGNATNGTTGCNTCACTNCATGAACCNCTAAACACCATTGTCAGNACNANTTTNTGCATNTCNCCNCTNCCCATTTGNTANAATCCAATNTGCANATTCCANAANGTNAGNACNGNGAGNAGCAGGCCGACCGCAAGTTTNGCGACATGCATNGTTCGACCCATTGCTATCATTGTATACCGGGCGAGTATTATGACTATCGCCGGGCACCCCCAGTGAGGGCAACGTTGAATGCGAGAATACCAGCCACGGAATCACGAGGATGTTGCGAATGGCAGACGTTGTGGTTGTCGGCTCTGGTATCGCCGGACTTTTCATTGCAACCCGTTGTGCTAGAGCCGGTTTGGATACGATTGTCGTCACCAAGAAAAATCTCTCTGATTCCTCGACCAACTGGGCCCAAGGTGGGATTGCTGCTGCACTTGACCCCGACGATGTTGAGGCCCACATTGCTGACACGATAGCGGCTGGCGGTGGCCTATGCGATGAAGATGTGGTTCGATTCGTGGTCGAAGAATCGAATGATAGAATCAAAGATCTCATTGAGTCTGGTGTACAGTTTGACAAGGATGGTGACGAATTTGATTTGGCGATGGAAGGTGGACATTCATCGCGAAGAATCTTACACGCGAAAGATGCAACTGGCGCAGAAATTGAAAGGGCCTTGATCGCAGAAGCACGGGCGTCCCTGAACCTAGAATTATTGGAATCACACATGGCAATAGATATCATAGTTGAAAAAGAAGACAATCTTGAAATCAACNCAGATAATTTTGCCAGCCCCATGATTTCGCTNATCGCCAGGGGACTGTGGCTACTGAAACCGACTGGTGATGTAGAAGCCATCCAAGCTCGACACGTAATTCTAGCAACCGGCGGAGCGGGCCAAATTTATCGAGATACAACCAATCCGCTCGTTGCGACAGGAGATGGAATGGCAATGGCCTACAGGGCTGGTGCAGAAATGGGAGACATGGAATTTGTTCAATTCCATCCCACTGCACTGAAAGTTCCTGGAGAGCGCCCATTTCTCATCTCGGAAGCAGTCAGAGGCCATGGTGGTGTGCTCTTAACTGCAAAGGATTCGGAAAGATTGTTAATTGAGAATTCTGGACTATCCGAGNTAAAAAATCCGGAGGAATTCTCTTTTATGCTCAAGTACGACAATAGAGGTTCACTGGCAACTCGTGATATTGTTGCACGAGCCATCGAGCAAGAGATGCAAAATGATGGAGAAGAATCTGTCGGCCTGCACACATTTCATCTGGATACAAANGAAATTCAAGAGAAATTCCCAACGATTCAAGCACGTTTGAATCAATTAGGTGCAACTCAGAATAAAGAGCCGTTGCAACTGGGCGAGGATCCGTTGCCAGTTGCACCAGCCGCACATTATTTTGTGNGCGGCGTTCGAGTCACTTCTGAAGGGGTCGTTTACCCACAGTCATCTGAGCATCTTCCATCCCGGTTTCTCGGGCTATATGCAATTGGTGAGGTGGCATCAACTGGATTACATGGGGCCAACAGACTGGCTTCAAACAGTCTATTGGAGGCTGTTGTATATTCTCAGCGCTGTGTTGAAACAGTAAAAGAAATCGNGTCTCAAGATCTAGCTATGGCTCCTTTATCATTCAATTACAAGGGACNGTATTTGCACACGGAGGAATGGGATAATTTGATTCAACATGAGTCTTTGGATAAGTTNGTAAAATCATTGCAACAGTTGATGACAGAGGATGTTGGAATCGTGAAACATAANCGACGATTAGAGGNCGCATTGCTCAAACTCAAGGAAATGCAAGAACAGGTTCAACGGATTTGGAAAGTCAGTCGACCGACACAGGAGCTGATTGAATTACGAAACATGATTCAAGTAGGCATCTTGGTGACAGAGGCTGCGTTGAAGCGCGAAGAAAACGTTGGCCTACATTACAAAGTTGAGTGATTAAACACGCGTACTTTGCTCGATTCCTTTGACGAGAGCGTGCAGTGTCTGATTTCGCGGCGTAGGAATACCCAATGATTCCCCACGCTTTACGACCTCTCCGCAGATGGAATCGATTTCTGTTTGTCTGCCGGCCATGATATCTTGCAGCATACTTACTCGATTGTCGGCAGTGGCCCGACAAAGATCTTCCAATGCCTGGGCAAGGTCAAAATCGCTCAAATCAACGCCCTCAGCAGTTGCAATTCTCGCACCCTCTTCCATCGCTGCCAATCCGGTTTCAAACAATTCAGGGTGAAGTAACATCTCGCCATTGAGTATCCCCGCAATGGCACATACTGGATTGATTGCAACATTTAGGAGCAGTTTCGTCCAAATGGTTTTGGCAATATCTTCGGACCAAATCGGTTGTAAGCCTGCTTCGTCTAATGCTGATATTAGGCTATCAACTCGGGGTTCGACTGGCTCCAAATCACTGTTGACAAACGCACCGAGTTTAATCGAACCACGACTGGTCCACCTTACTTCACCAGGACCAATTCGTATGGCACCATGCGTGGTCGATGCACCCAATACACGGTGTTTTCCAATAAAATTCGCGAGTTTTTCCATGTGACCTATGCCATTGGATACACAAAGACCAATGCCATTCAGAGAGAGTACAGTTTCAGCGATTTTACACAGATTTGGTAAATCGTAACTCTTCCCACACAATATGGCATAATCTGCCCAACCCTGAAGTTCGACTGGGATTTCAGATTGGTTGGAATCAAACACTGTCCATCGATCTGGTGCGAGTGCAATAGTGCGACCATCGGGGGTATCTAGAAGCAAGCCTACAGCATCGAGCGCTTGAGCGGTTTCGCCACGAGCACAGAGTAACACTTCACACCCGGAACGGGCTAAACGGGAGGCGATGAGCCCACCAATTGCCCCTACGCCAAGGACAGCAACTCGCATCAAACCGAACCTCCTTGACAACCCTCAGGGTGTATGCAATGGGATATCAGATGCAAAATCCATTCATCTGTTGTCGGCTCCATCCAGACGATTTGGGCCACGTCCGAATCACTCGAATGATTTAGTGGCGGCATTGATTCGCCAGGTTGTAGTGAAAAATCAGAAAGGTTCCAATCGTGATTAATTCCGAAATTTGTGGTTTCGACCCGGATTTCAATCGTCGAGTTCCCAAGGTTGGTCCGATTATGGAGAATACCATTCGATGGTACCAATGCAGTGAACCAATGGGTTTGATGTTCAGAACAAGCCATCAGATAACCATGGTCTGGAACAAAAATGGTCCCATTGGATAGATTTGTGGGCAAGGTGATTTCAGGTACCTCAGATAAATTGAGCTGCCAAGAATCATTCTCATCGGTTGGAATAGACATTTGGACACGAGACAGTGGACAGAAATTCGATTCCGGTGGCTCTTCAAACCACATCAGATATTCAGCACTCGTGGATAGTCCATTCAGAGGAAATGCACTCGACAGGATGGAGGCGGGCCAGTGGCCACCGGGAAGATGGAGTTGTGTCTCAAACATGACCTTTGAGCGGTGAAATGAGCCATCATCTAGCGTGCTGATCAGATGAGTTTCGATTTGACCGGTTCGCATCAAATGATGTGTACCAAATACGCCATCAATACAGATTGTAGAATCTTCACCAGCAGTTAACGCGATTTGCGAGCTCCCTGCAAAGGTAAACAACCCATCTGGTATTGATTCTATGCTCAAATTACCTGCGATTTCAGGAGCGTTGGTCATATTAATACAATAATTCGGCGTATCAAAATCACCATCCCATCGCCAAAGCATTTCTGTTGGGATAGGTGTGTTTTGGAACGTAAAATTGACTTGATGTGAGTGTGTATTCAATTTCTCTTGCCAGATGATTTCAAGATTGAATATGTCTGCTCGTACAACCGCTTGTTGCCCCTCACTGTGTGGGTGCAAAGTGAATGCCATACCCTGTTCACTGATAGGACCGATATCATTGAATTGACACTCAATTTCTGAAATCTGATCTAGTTCGCCAATGCATTCATCTGAGATGTGAATCAAATCAATCGCATCCCATGAACCACTGATTCTGAACTCAAATTCCACGTCTACATTGATGACACCGATTGTACTCAATGGAAATTCAAGAGTCGTGTTTTCATCCTGTGATAGGTAAACTTCCGAAATCCACGTAGAGGTGTCCAAACCACCATCCCAATCCTCCAATTCCTTTACTGGCATCAGACCCGGAAAACCAAGTAGGAGCATTGAGACCAAAAGAATCGAAAATACATTCTTAGAGCGATTTGAGAATTCCTTTGCTTCATTGAGTACAAATGGAATCGCACTTGCTTCTGGGCTAAATCTGCGCCAAGCACCCAAAGCCACCAGCATCAACCATGGCCAAAATCCACCGTGTAAAACGATGTACATTCCAGCTACCAAGACACCGACAAATAACCAGGTCTGTGTTCCCCCTTCCTCCATTTCACCTGGACTTAGCAATGCAGATAGGAGCCTGTCACCCGGAAAACCCGGCAATGGGAGCAAAAGAATCCAACCCATTGTATTGAGAGCAATTCCAGCCAAACCCAACGGGTGCAACCACGATGAACGCAATGCAAGTTCATCTGATGGGATCAACAGACTCAGTATCAATTCTG
>PATG01000008.1 GCA_002713555.1 Planctomycetaceae bacterium | reverse complement strand
TTTTCGCCTTTGAGCTGTCCGATATTCTGCCGGGTTCTGGCGATCAGGTCCTCCAGCGCCAGGCCCAATTCGGCATGGGGGCGACCCGGCAATCCACCCGACCAGCTCTGGTCGTCAATCTCAGCTGCACCCAGCCGCCTGAGCCCGTCACCGAGTTGCCGGTAGGACCGACCGGCAAGCCAGGATTGGGCGACGGTCCAGACCCCGGCGAACACCAGCGCGATAAGGAGGTCGTCGACCCAGCCGTCCCAGGGCATGACAAGCCAATAGGCGGCGATCACCAGCGACGCGTTGGCAATGAAGAGTTGCCACCTGCGGTTCATATCACCGACCTTCCCTCCGGAAGCGATAGCCCATGCCGCGCACGGTCTCGACCCATTCCGCGGCGGCGCCGAGCTTTTGGCGCAGCCGGCGGATGTGGGTATCGACGGTGCGGCGATAACCGCTGTGTTCGTAGCCCAGGACCACGTTGAGCAATTCCTCGCGCGACTGCACCCGGCCGCGGCGCTGGGCTAAGGTCGTCAGGAGTTTGAATTCCGTCGCGGTCAATTCGAGCAGGTCCCCGTCGACCTCGACCCAACCGCCGACGGGGTCTATGGCCAGGGGGCCGACGGTGATCTGTCCGTCCTCGGACTCGCCACGACCCTGGGCCCGGCGCAAAATTGCCCGAATGCGCAATACCAGTTCGCGCGGTGAAAAGGGTTTTACCAGATAGTCGTCGGCCCCGAGTTCGAGCCCGACGATGCGGTCGACCTCCTCGGTCCTGGCCGTCAGCATCAAAACCGGCACTTCCTTGGTGCGGGCGCCCTGCTTGAGCGTGCGGCAGACTTCGAGCCCGTCGATACCGGGCAACATCAGATCGAGAACGACCAGGCTGATCGACCCGCCTTCGCTCAGATCGAGGGCTTTTTCGCCGTCCTCGGCCCGCAACACCGCAAAGCCCGCCTGTTCGAGATTGTACGAAACCAGGTCGAGGATATCGGGTTCGTCCTCGACCACCAGGATAGTGTCTCTCATTGCCTACTCCCCTTAAACCTGTGCACTCGATTCCCCATCACCCTGTACAGGTTCTGCGCCTTGCGCCTTGCCCCCCTCCCACCATTCTTCCTTCTGGTGGCGCACGATGCTACCCTCGACCAGGTAGGCCACGTTTTCGGCGATATTCGAAGCGTGGTCCCCCACGCGCTCGAGGTGGCGCGATACCAGGATTAAGTAGATACCGCGATCGATAGTATCCGGGCCGGGGGATGGAGCGTGCATATAGGTCAGGAGCTCGCGGAAAATCTGGTCGCGCAAAAGATCGAGATCTTCGTCGCGCCGGCCCACGTCGCGGGCCAGGTCCACGTCGCGCCGCACGAAAGCGTCCAGCGCGTCTTTGACCATGCCCTGGGCCAGCTCCGACATCCGCGGGATGTCGATCAGCGGTTTTAACAGCGGCATGGTGTTGAGCACTTCGGCCCGCTGGGCGATATTGACGGCCTGGTCGTTGATCCTCTCCAGATCGTCGTTGACTTTCATCATACAGGCCAAAAGCCGCAGGTCGCTGGCCACCGGCCCCTGCGTCGCCAGCAACCGCAGACAGGTCTCCTCGATCGTGATCTCCCAATCGTCGATCTTCTTGCCGCCCGCGATGACCTCTTTGACAAGCTCATCATCGCGCTCCACCAAAGACCGTACCGCCTGGGCGATCGATTCCTCAACGGCCCCGCCCATCTTGAGCAGATCCTGCTTGAGATCGTCCANCTGCTGGTCGAATCTGCGTTCCATAAAAACCCTCCCNACTGCTAGCCGAAACGGCCGGTGACATANTCCTCGGTCTGCTTGACCCGCGGATTGGTGAACATGCTCTCGGTTTCGTTGAATTCGATCAGCTTGCCCAAGTAGTAAAAGGCCGTATGGCTCGATACGCGGGCCGCCTGCTGCAAGTTGTGGGTGACGATGACGATGGTGTAGTCCTTCTTCAACTCNCTGATCGTCTCCTCGATGCGGGCGGTGGCGATCGGATCGAGCGCCGAGCAGGGCTCGTCCATCAAAACCACCCGCGGCTCCACCGCCAGGGTGCGGGCNATGCACAAGCGCTGCTGCTGACCGCCGGACAACCCCATCGCGCTGTCTTTGAGCCGGTCCTTGGCCTCCTCCCACAGCGCGGCGGATCGGAGGCTCTTTTCCACCGCCTCGTCCAATACCGAGCGCCTGTTCTCACCGGCGATCCGCAGACCGTAGGCGACATTCTCGTAGATCGACTTGGGAAAGGGGTTGGATTTCTGGAAGACCATACCGACGCGGCGCCTCAAGTCGATCACGTCGTATCCGGGCGCGTAGACATTCTCGCCCTCGACCCGCACTTCCCCCTCGACCCGCGCCGACTCTATGAGGTCGTTGAGCCGATTGATACAGCGCAACAACGTCGATTTGCCGCAGCCAGAGGGACCGATAAAGGCGGTGACTTCGCGCTCGGGGATTTGCAGGTCGACGTCGAAAAGCGCCTGGGTTTCGCCGTAGTACATGTTGAGCTTTTCGACCTCGACGATGGGTTTTTCTATGGCCACCTCAAAGGATGTGGCCCCTTCCGCGGATATAGGTTCGGTCATTTTCGATTCCTAAAAAGCCGACGTCGCGTATTTCTTGCGCAACTGGTTGCGGACTACTATCGCGGTCAGGTTGAGGACCAGCACGATGGCCAATAACAACAGGGCAGTAGTGTAGACCATGGGCCGGGCGGCTTCGACATTGGGCGACTGGAAGCCCACGTCGTAGATGTGGAAGCCCAGGTGCATGAATTTCCGCTCTAAATGAAAGAAGGGAGCGAAGGCGTCCAAAGGCAAATCTGGGGCGAGCTTTACTACGCCGGTGATCATCAGCGGCGCCACTTCACCGGCCCCGCGCGCGGTGGCCAGGATTACCCCCGTGAGGATGCCCGGCAGCGCGCTGGGCAGCACCACCGTCCAGATCATCTGGAATTTTGTCGAGCCCAGGGCCAGCGCCCCCTCGCGCATCTCGCGTGGCACCGCGGCCAGGGCTTCCTCGGTCGCCACTATCACCACCGGCACGGTTAAAAGCGCCAGGGTCAGTGAAGCCCAGAGGATGCCTCCCGTGCCGTAGGTTGGCGTCGGCAGGTCGTCGACATAGAACAACTGATCGATAGTGCCGCCGACCCCGTAAACGAAAAAGCCCAGGCCGAACATCCCGAAGACGATCGAGGGCACCCCGGCGAGATTATTGACGGCGATGCGCACTAGTCGCACCAGAAAGCCCTGCCGCGCATATTCACGCAAATAGAGTGCGGCGAGTACGCCGAAGGGAACGGCGGCGAGGCTCATCAGAATGACCATCATTACCGTGCCGAAGAGCGCGGGGAATATCCCACCTTCGGTATTAGATTCGCGAGGCTCGCCGGCTACGAACTCCCAGGCTTTGGACATATACGCGCCCGTCTTCGCACTTATTCCCATGGCGTTGGGACGGTAGGCACGGACGATATCAGCGACTTGCACCGAGCGCTCCTGCCCATCGACAAGCACCAACGCCACCGACCAGCGCTCGCCCTGCCGGCGCAATTCATCCAACCGTCCCGACAGGGGCTCGTACTTGGCCCACAGCGCGTCGTTTGCGGCCTTGTTAGCGGCTATCGCGCCTGCGCCGGACCCCTGCCTTTCGAGGCGCCGGCGCTCCAGGCGCAGCGCCTCCATCTCGCGGTTCAAGACGCCGATCTCGTCGCGCTCCAGGTCGTGTATCTGCCCGGCCAGGTCCGCGACCCNGTCCATCAGCGGCTGCAGCGCTTCCCAACCCCGCTCCTCACCCNCCGCGAGTTGCCGCTCCCCCTCGTAAACCCCGGCGATAAAACNGNAGGCGTCCCCCCATTCCACCCGCTCGAAAACCACCGCGTCGGGCGCGGTTTCACCCGCCTCGATCCGCGCCTCGTCCACCCAGCGGAAATCGAGGCCGTAGGCGTCGCGATTGCCGACTTTGAGTTGCAGGCGATAATGCCCTTCCTCCCCGGGGATCTCCTGGCGGTCGACCACGGTGCCCATCACCCGGCTGCCGTCCGCGAGGCGCAGTACGGTCAAATCCTGCGGCCAGAACACCCCGGCGCCATTGTAGAGGATGACCCCCACCAACCCGGTGATCATCGCCAGGCACAGCGCCAAAGCGCTGCCCGTAAGCCATATGAAGGGGTCGCCCCCGCGCCAGAATTTCATCATAGCCGGTTGTATTTATCCCGCAAGCGCTGGCGCACGACCTCGGCCAGCGAATTGATGCAGAAGGTCGCAACAAAGAGCAGCAAGCCGCTGAGGAACAGCACCCGGTAGAGCGTGCCCTGGTGCGGCGCCTCGGGCAATTCGACCGCGATATTGGCCGATATAGTCCGCATACCGTTGAAAATATTCCAGTCCATGATCGGGGTATTGCCCGTGGCCATTAGCACGATCATGGTCTCGCCGATGGCGCGGCCGAAGCCGATCATCGNCGCCGAAAAAATCCCCGGCAGGGCCATCGGCAACACGACTTTGATCGCGGTCTGCCATGCCGTCGCGCCCAGCGCCAGCGAACCGGCGCGCAAGCTGCTCGGCACACTCGACAGCGAATCTTCGCATATAGTAAATACCAACGGGATCACCGCGAAGCCCATGGCGAAACCAACCACCAGGCAATTGCGCTGGTCGTAACTTATCGCCGCGTCCTGCCGCATCCACTGCAGGAACTGGCCCTCGAAACTCAATTGCTCAAAAGCCGGTCCCAGGACATAGGCCAACCAGGCGCCGATAAGGGTCACCGCACCCAGCATATAAATCTCGCCGACGCCTGTCACCCTGCGCACCATGGACCTCGGCGCGTATTGCCAGGCCCAGGCGCCGCCGATGACCACTGCCCCGACCACCGGCACCAGCATCAGAGTGCCGATCATATGCGATTCTAAGAGAGGCGCCAGCCACAATCCGGCCAGAAAGCCGAGAATAACGCTCGGCAGCGAGGCCATGACCTCGACCGTCGGCTTGACCAGGCCGCGGACCCTGGGCGTGGCAAATTCGGCGGTGTAAATTGCCGCCAATACGGCCAATGGCAGAGCGAAGAGCATGGCGTAGAGCGTGCCCTTGGCGGTGCCGAAGATGAGTGGGATCAGGCTGAGTTTTGATTCGAATTCGTCGGTGCCGCCGGTCGACTGCCAGACGTACTCGGGACCTGGATAGCCTTCATACCATATCTGGCCGAAAAGCACCGCACCGCTTATCTCGGGATGGGGATTGTCGAGCTTATAGCGGCGCAATTGGCCATCCGTCCCCAGCGTCAAAAAGCCATCGGCTTTGGGCGCGAAGGCCAGCGCGGCCAAGGGCCCTCCCGTCGCGATCTGCAGCGCCGTCTTCTCCGACGTCATGTGGTGCAGGGCGACCCTGCCCTCGGCATCGGCGGCCAGGAACTGCTTGTCGCGTTGGGAGGCCGCCATATGGGTTATCGCGGCGCCGGCACCGGCAAAGCCATGTACCTTGCGGTAGGAACGCCGCCCGTCGGCCTCGATCTTGAACCAGGTGTGGATGCCGCCCGTGGCGTCTCCCACCGCCACCGAGACCTCGCCCAGTATATAGGCCAGGGCCGTCACCGCCCCGTCGGCGGCGGGTAACCGACCCACCAGCTCCGGTCGCTCGTCGACACCGTACAGGCGCCATTCGTACAATGACCCGGCGGCCGTGCCGACCAACATCTGCCGGATGCGGCCGTCGACCAGCACCTGGGTCGGCCGCTCCCCGCCGAGGTCAGCGCTGAGTTCGTATTGTTCCTCCACCATTTCGCCCGGCCCCAGCAACCCCTGTTGCTGTTCGCGGACGACGACGACCAGGCGGCCCGATTCGGTAATCGCCGCCGCCGCGGACAAGCCATCGCCGTCTTCGCGGAAGGTCACCTGCTCCAGGGCTTCGCCCCGCGGATCGACCTCTATCCGCCCTGCGGCGGTGACCTGGGGCACGACCTGCCGCGTCCCGGTGGAATAATCTAGCTTGAAATCGACCCGCGCGACCTCGACCTCGCCTTCGGCGGTGCCCAAGGCCAGCAAATCGACGTTTTGCGTTGCTGAGGAGAGGGATAGGCCGGCCAATTCGTCCGCCCATTCGCCGGGGAGGATTGTCCCGTCTTCCAACCGCACCAAATCGACCCCGGCGGTTCCCGCCACATAGGCGATTTGATGGTAGGGATCGACGCCGATGGCGAAGCGGCCGGGGCTCGGATACTGCTGGGCCGGGGTGAGTACCGGATCGCGGAATAGCGGCCAGGCCTCGGAGAAGATGAATACGAAAATCCCCATCACGGCGGCAATGATGCCGATGCCGCCGGTGGAGATGAGGTGACGACCGAGCCAGTCGAGCGCCCTGGCCCGGTTCGTCACACCGCGTATGGTCGGACCTTCAGCCAATGCCGTCCTTTAATCGTCCAGCTTGGCCAGCTCGGCCTCGGCGACCTCGAAGGGTACGGGCATATAGCCGTCTTTGATGACGATTTCCTGCCCTTCCTTCGAGAAGATGAACTTGCAGAATTCGCGCACCAGCGGATCCATCGGCTTGCCGGGCGCTTTGTTTATATAATTGTAGAGGAAGCGGCCCAGCGGGTAGTCGCCGGTCAGCACATTTTCCAACGACCCCTCCATGAAGGGCTGTCCCGGCTTCTTGGCCAGGGGCACCACGCGCACGCCGGAAGTCAGGTAGCCGATGCCGCTATAGCCGATGGCGAAGCGGTCCTCGGTAATGCCCTGGACCACCGAAGCCGAACCCGGCTGCTCCTTGACCTGGTCCTTGTAATCGCCCTTGAACAGCGCCTGCTTCTTGAAGAAGCCGTAGGTGCCCGATGCCGAGTTGCGGCCGTAGAGGCTGATCTGAGCTCTAGACCAATTGCCGTTGAGCCCCAACTCGCCCCAGGAGGTGATGTCCTGGGCGAACTCGCTGCGGCGGGTCTTGGAGAAAATTGCGTCGACCTGCGGCAGACTCAAGCCCTCGATGGGATTGTCCTTGTTGACGAAGACCGCCAGCGCGTCCAGCGAGGTGCGCAGGGGGGTCGGCTTGTAACCGAAGGCCTGTTCGAACTTGTCCTCCTCGCTCGACTTCATCGCTCGCGACATCGGACCGAATTGCGCGGTCCCCTCGATCAGCGCCGGCGGCGCCGTCGACGAGCCCTTGCCCTCGATCTGGATCCTGACGTTGGGATAGTACTTGCGGAAGGCCTCCAGCCACAGCGCCATCATATTGTTCATGGTATCCGAGCCGATACTGCTGGCGTTGCCGGATATGCCGCTGACTTTCTGGTAGGACGGAATCCGCTCGTCCACTTCGATGGTCTGGGCCTGTGCCACGCCCGCGAGCGTCGCGCTCAACAGGGCGGCGGAGATCCATTTCTTACTCATTGTGCATCCTCCATACAATTGGGGTGTATTTGTTCTGTAACAATTTCCAGACGCGGTGTTACAACCGCGTGTCACCCCGATGAAGCGTTTGTTACATTCCAGATTAAAACTTGTAGTAGAAGGTCAAACGCCCCTGAATATTGGGATCGGGGCCGTCGGGCAGCGCGACGACCACATTGGGCATCAGGTGGACATTCTTGGCCGGCATGTGATCGAGCCCGGCGATCACCAGCAGGTCGGTGGTGTCCGTGGCGTCGTTGGAAACCGCATCGACGCGACCGAAGCCCTTTAGCGAAGCGCCAAGCGGCAGGGAGCCGAAGGCCGACAGACCGCTAATCGTCACATCCTCGCCGGCGGCGGCCTTGGCGTTGGTGCGCGAAAAGACCTCGACGCCGGCGTTGAGCCCCTCGCCCTGCAGACCGGCGAAGACCTTGACCGTCAATTCGTTCTGCTCGGCGGGCTTCATATTGAAATCGGCGTAGCCCTCGAGAACCAGGCTGTCAGAGGCTTTAAAGCTCAGCGAGCCGTAGATCTTCTTGCCGTGGTCGTCCTCGGGGCCCTGTCCGGGGCCATTGCCGAGCATGACGTGGTAGCCGATCTTGCCCGACTTGCCTTTGAGGGCCGCGCCGATATCGGCGGAGGAACCGATTTTATTCCAGTCTAGGACCGTTTTGGCGATGGAGCGATAACCCCAGACCTTCTCTGCTACAGCCCAGGTCGGCGTGCCCTGCAAGCCGAAATAGAAATCGCTTGCGCCCAGGGCGCCCTTCCACTTCAAATAGCCGTGCTTGACGAAGGGCTCCATCTTCGATCCCTTGCCGAAGCCGGCGTCTTTTACCTCTAGGCGGTAGCGCACCGAGAAATCGTCATTGAGCCCCTTCTCGTAGGTGAAGTAGATGCGGCGGAACTGGAAGGCATTGCGCTTCTCGGGCAACTTGGTCTCGCCGTCGTCGGCGGCCAATACGGCATAGTAATCGCCGAACATATAGCCCTTGATCTTGCCCTCTGCGGCGTCGACCGCGGAAGCGGCCGCAAAAATCAATGCGGCGCTGAGTAACGATCCGATCTTTTTCATATGTGTTACAAGCCTCCCTTAGGTGGTGGATTAAACGCCAAATTCCGGGGATTTGGCGCGTCTATATGACCGATGTAACCAATATGTCACAATATTACAATTTTGATGTGCCGCGCTCGTTACGGCATTGTTACGGAATTGTTACGATTCACTATCCCGTCTGGTGATTTCCACCCCATTTTCGCGGTTGATTTTACCCCATACCTGTATTACACCGGATTGTAATCTCGCCGTAACCCCTTCTCAACACGGCATTTCCATCATACCTCCAGCGAAAATCCCCTTTGCGTCATTTGTGACATCGACCCTACCCAATGGAGGTTCTAAAACCCATGTCGCGCAGTTGCATATTCGCCACTATCGCCCTTTTCGCCCTTGCCGGCTCCGCCGTGGCCCAGGGCACCATATCGGGATCCGTCCTCGACCGCCAGACCGGCGATCCGCTCATCGGCGCCACGATCTTTCTCGCAGGCACCAACTACGGCACGATCTGTGATTTTGAAGGAAATTTTCAGCTCTTCGACGTGCCCCCCGGCACCTATGTGCTGTTCAGTTCGATGATCGGCTACCAGAAGGCTTCGATTATCGGCGTCGAGGTCAAAGAAGGCGCCGTGGCCAAACTCGATATCGCGCTGGCGACAGAGGCCATCGAACTCGAAGACGAGGTCATCGTCGAGGCCAAGGCCCTGCGCAATACCGGGGCGGCCTTGCTCAAGGAGCGTCAGAAAGCCTCCGCGGTCAGCGACGCGATCAGCGCCGAGGAAATCTCGCGCGCCGGCTTCGGCGACGCCGCCGAAGCCATGTCGCACATCACCGGCGCCTCGGTCGTCGGGGGCAAATACGTCTATATCCGCGGTCTGGGTGACCGCTACAGCTCGGTCCAGCTCAACGGGGCCTCGCTGCCCAGCGCCGATCCCAACAAACGAGCGGTGCCGATAGACCTCTTCCCCTCCAGCCTGCTCGACAATATCGTCACCACCAAGAGCTTTACCCCCGACAAACCCGGGGATTTCACTGGCGGCGCGGTCAATATCGGCACCAAGGCCTTCCCCGATAATTTCACTTTTTCCGTCACCTCGTCGACCACATACAACACCCAGAGTTCGTTCAACGACGAATTCCTGACCTACGAAGGCGGCGACCTCGACTGGTTGGGGGTCGACGACGGCACGCGCGATATTCGCGACGACCTGGCCCGGGGCAATGTGGACATCCCTGATGTCGGCGCCGCCTACAACGACGGGGACAAGGCCCAACAGCTCGATCTCTACTCCAAAGCTTTCTCCCCGGTCATGGCTCCGACCACCAAGACCTCCCCGGTCAACCAGAGCTATTCGGTCGCCCTGGGCAACCAGGTCAAGTTCTTGGGTCGGCCTTTCGGTTTTCTCGGCACGCTGACCTACAGCAATAGTTCTTCCTTCTACGACAACGGCTCGTCGGCGCGCTGGCAGCTGACCAGCCGCCAGGCCTCGACCCTGACCAACAACTTCCAGCTCGCCGACACCCGCGGCTCCCAGGAGATCGGCTGGGGCAGCCTGTTGACCCTGTCCTACAAGCCAACCCCGACCCACGAGCTGTCCATTACCAATATGTACAACCGCAACAGCGAGGACGTCGCCCGCTACCTGGCCGGCGCCTTCCCGCGCGACCTGGATGAAGAAGCCATTTACGAGACCCGCGTATTGCAATTCACCGAGCGGCAGATCCAGTCTTTGCAACTGTCGGGCAAGCACCACTTCGGCGCCCTGCGCGACCTCAAGGCCGAGTGGTCGGGCTCGCTGTCGTCTTCGACCCAGAACGAGCCGGACTTGCGCTTCTTCACCTCTAACTTCGTCACCAAGATCCGCCCCCTGCGCGACGAGAACGGCGAGGTCATGCGCGACGCCGAAGGCAAGGTGGTCCGCGGTCCGGTGACCGACTACTCCATTTCGCCCTCGATCTACCCGCTGCCGACCCGCTACTTCCGCGACCTCGACGAAAAAAACCGCGAATTCCAGCTCAACCTCACCCTGCCCTTCAAACAGTGGCAGGGAATCAATAGCAACTTCAAAACCGGCTTCCTGGCCCTCGACAAGGAGCGCACCTTCCGCGAGCGCCGCTACGAGTTCGACCAGGACGACATAGACTACGACGGCGACCCCGAATCCTTTTTCACTCCCGACAAGGTCGGCCTGACCAGCAATGGCGAACAGTACCGCTTCGGCTCCTACGTCCAGGACGCCACCCAGCTGTCGAGCAATTTCGACGGCGACCAGCAGATCTACGCCGGCTACGCCATGGTCGAGCTGCCAATCGACACCAAGCTGCGCCTGGTCAGCGGCGCCCGGCTCGAGTCGACCCGCATCGACGTAGCGAGCCAGGACCCGACCAAGGCGCGGGGCCACCTCTCCGAGAACGACCTGCTGCCCTCGCTCAACGCCGTCTACGAACTCCGACCGGGGCTGAACCTGCGGACATCTTATGGCCGCACCCTAGCCCGGCCGACCTTCCGCGAACTGGCGCCCTTCGCCTCGTTCAGCTTTGTCGGGGATTTCATCTTCATCGGCAATGCCGAACTCGAACGGACCCTGGTCGACAACTTCGATCTGCGCTGGGAACACTTCGGCAAGCCCGGCGAAATCTACGCAGTTAGTCTGTTCTACAAGGATTTCCAGAACCCGATCGAGCACGTCATCCTCACCGTCAACGGCGAGGTGCAGTTCCAAAACGTCGAGCAGGCGCGGGTCGCCGGCATAGAATTCGAGGCACGATGCGGCCTGCCCTTCGTCAACCCGGCCCTGGAACACTTCAACGCCGGCGGCAATCTCTCGCTGGTCAGCTCCGAGGTCAGCATCGCGCCCGAAGAGCTGCAATTGCGCCGCGCGCTCAACCCCGAGGCGTCGAACAAACGCTCGCTGCAAGGCCAGTCGCCCTTCCTGCTCAACCTCGACCTCAGCTACGACAACTTCAACACCGGTACCGCCGCCGGCGTCTACTACAATATCTTCGGGCGCCGCCTCGCCGAAGTCAGCTTGGGGGGCAAGCCGCACGTCTACGAAAGCGCGAGAG
>PATG01000129.1 GCA_002713555.1 Planctomycetaceae bacterium | reverse complement strand
ACGATTACGCTGCTAGACAAGGACTCAAGTGACAGCTTCCAAGTCGTGGGTGGCCGCACGCCACTTACTACACATTTTTTATAGATCAAATGTTCAAAGCAGTGGGGAATTGCACCTATCTCCGCGCTCGTTGTAGGTAAACNTGACGGTCGATCATCGTTAANCCGGCCAAGTCATTCGCCGACAGAACCACCCATCCCACTCAATAATGCCCGCGTCGTCGTTCTTTACTGGGTAAGATTTCCAGACAGGTTGTCCACCAACCAGAGAGTATGGTTTTGATAAATTCTTCAGGTAGTTTTTCGGCGCGCATTTCTTGTGCAAGCGATTTATGGTCGTAGTGCACTGGAATGAAGTCAGTTCGTAGATCGCTTCCATCGTACTCCAGAACGGTATACCAAACATTGGTAGTGCCGTTATTTTCGGGTCGTCCAAGGACGCCCACATTAACCAGTCGTTGGTCTTCGGAAAATTTGCGTTGCCACTTGATGCCCGTATGGGTGGTGAGCATGACGTCTGTCTGGTACTGACGAGCGAGCGCGTGGAGAAATTGAGTCGAAGTGGTGCTTTCCCATAAAAATTCATTCATCCTGCGCGGACTCCCATGGCAAAGGAGCACGTTCAGTGATCCCAACTGCAGCCGTATCGATTTGGGTAAGGTGCGCATCCAATCTCGATGAGCCGGATCGGTATGCCGAAGCGTGTATTCGTAGCTGATCTGAGCAAAATGATTATCGCTTGGATCGGTGTAGCCGCATTGGCAATCGTCCAACTCATGGCCAATCGAATTGTCGTAATTGCCTTGGATGCACAAGACTTCGTGATCACGCAATAATTCCAAGCTCTTGTTGGGACTGGGCCCGAAGCCACCAAAGTCACCAAGACAATAAATGGCATCAACACCACGGGCGTGCGCGTCTTCTAGCGCCGCAGCCAAGGCCAGGTGGTTGCTGTAAATNCCTCCAAAAAAGGCGATTCGATGGGAATTGGTCATGGGGGTATTGTACGCTTTTTCAAAAAGTCGTCTCGGTCAAGTGGTTTGCAAATTGGCTGGATACAGATGGATGATTTTGTGGGCCGAGTTGGGCAAGATCTATAAATCCAGCAAATTCGAAACGCATTACGCACAAATGAAAAATTTGTACTTATGTTTAGTTTTGATTTTTGGTGCCTGTTTCGCCGTTCACAATGGGAGTAGACTGAACACGTATGAATAGCGAGCATTTAGTCACACTTGCTGGTCGATTGGCGGCCTCTGAAATTACAGCGGAGGAATTTCTGCGCCTGGCGGCCCAGGAAACGCGTTTGACGGATGTTGCTACAGTCGATCTTGATCGCACAGAACGCTGTGGATTTCCTGAGGTGATCTACGGCTCAGGGAAGTCGGCCGAGGCGATTGTGGAGATTGCCGGCCAATTATTGGGTAGCGACCAGCGGGTACTCGTTACCAGGCTGGATGGCGAAAAAGTCAAGAAGATCCAAGCCAGTTTCCCTGGGGCAATCTATGAGGAAGTTGGCCGTACTCTGCGTATTGACCCAGCAGGNGACAGTGGTTCGCTCTTTGGTCGTGTCGCCGTCATTACGGCAGGCACCAGCGATCTACCGGTGGCCGAAGAAGCGCGGGCGACTATCGATTGGATGGGTGTGCGGACAACCATGGTTCACGATGTGGGAGTGGCCGGGCCCCATCGCTTGCCTGAGCGATTGGCGGAGTTTAAGGATGCGGATGCAATTGTGGTTGTGGCTGGNATGGAAGGNGCTTTGCCGAGTGTGGTGGGCGGTTATGTGNCTTGCCCCGTATTTGCTGTTCCCANGAGTGTCGGTTATGGAGCAAACTTAGGTGGCCTGGCAGCGCTATTGGCAATGCTCAATAGTTGCGCAAGCAATGTGGCTGTGGTCAATATCGATGCGGGTTTCAAGGCAGGATTCATGGCTGGGCTGGTGGCCTCGCGACTCCAAGAAGCAACCCAATAGACGGGGACTGAATGGATTGGGACGTAAGCGGATTGTATGGAGAGATATCTGATGGGTTGAGGTGTATAGTTTTGCATCAAGTTAAGTTTCCCTAGTCGATGTAGTGAAGAAATTTGCGTTCAGTCATTGAATTCGCAGGCATCCGTGTGTTTAGNCCCTTTTCAGAAAAAATGTTTGACGAATGCCCCTTGTAGACGCTACTTCTGAGCCATTGCCTCAATTGCATTCACGTGCAGTCGATAGTCATAAGGGCAATTTCGGCCGGGTGCTTATCATTGGNGGCTCGCGCAATATGGCCGGCGCTCCTGCCTTAGCGGGTATGGCAGCGTTACGTAGCGGTGCCGGTTTGGTTACGTTGGCCGTGCCGCGTTCGATTCAGGCCACGGTAGCGAGTTTTGAGCCATCTTATATGACAATCGGATTTGGNTCGGTGGACGATGATGGTCTCTTGGCAGAGCAAGATGGTGATATTCTCAGCATTGCCGACTCCGTGACTACCGTTGCGCTGGGCCCCGGTCTGGGAATGGCCTCTGGAACGATGGAACTCGTCATTGATCTATACGAAAATATACAACAACCGCTTGTCGTGGACGCCGATGCACTCAATGCGCTCGCGCAGCAAAGTGATAGTTGGGATGAGGTAGCTGGACCCCGCATTCTTACACCCCATCCTGCGGAATTCGAGCGTCTTGTTGGCGAGCCGTGTGCTACCACACCTGCAGCTCGTGCCACGCAAGCCGCACAGCTTTGCCTGCAGGATCCGCAAGGCCAGACGACAGTCGTATTGAAAGGANATCAAACGATCGTCACCGACGGACAACAATACGCTATCAACAGNACTGGCAATCCCGGCATGGCAACTGGAGGTACGGGAGACTGTCTCACAGGCATTATCACAGCACTCGTCGGCCAAGGATTAACGTGTTGGGAAGCAGCACGTTTAGGCACTAAGGTTCACGGCACAGCAGGGGATCTGGCCGCAGAAGAATTAGGGCAAGTTTCACTTCAGGCAAGCGATTTAGTGAAATACTTGCCAGGTGCGTTTAACAACTTGTAGCCCTACTCCTTAGTTAACACAGTTTGTCCATTCCAAATGATTGCTAATTCGGCTTGAAAAACTTTTTCGAACATCCCAGCACGACGACGAGCGGCCCAGATGTCGACTTCCGGATACAGTTCGGCAGAAACGACCAGTTCAATTTGCTTTTTGCTGCCATGAATTTCGACGGCCTGAACTGCCTGGCTGTAGCTCCGATCGAAACCGCTGGCTAGTCGTAAAATGGCAGCCATTTGCGTCACACGCAATTGATCTTCTTTTGAGAGCATGCGAAAGTTTTTGTGTTTGTTTTTTGGTTCTGCTCCACGATGATAGCGGGCNACATTAGCAATAATCTCTAATTCCTCCGGGCGGAAACTTTCGAGGCTACAGTGCAGAATCAAGTGATACGAATGTTTGTGATGTCCCTCGTAATTTATTAAATATCCAACATCCTGCATCCGCGCTGCNGCGTCGAGCAAACGAANATCATCAGTGGCCAATTCGTAGAATTCGGTCAAGCCCTCGAAAATGTCAGTCGCTAATTTGGCAGACTGACGGGCGTGTNCCAGTTCGACGCCACAGGCAGCAGCAAACCGTTCTATNTGTGCNATGTCGTCCGCTGGTTCTNCCTGATTGCCACCTTGAAGGGATTCGATCATCGAGAGCAGCAATCCATCGCGTACCCCGTAGGTGTGAACTTGTAGNAAATTTATTTTGAAACGTCGCATAATGCGATCAATGGTAGTCAGACCNGGCACGATAATATCAGCCCGGTCGGGATTCAAACCCGCCACCTGATGGCGATCTTTTAACGATAGTTTACGCAGTCGGTCAACCAGATGGCGGATTTCGGCCCGAGAGATCTGGCAACCCGAGACAGGGAGGCGAGCCTGACCTTTNGAAGCCATGATGATGTTGGCTAACGTTGTGAAAGTACCGCCCGAACCGATAAGTAAATGGAGNGGAGCNGTTGGCTTCTGGGTGGTTTTTTTTAGCTCACGATCAATCCACTTTTGCATGCGGTGATAATCGTCTCCCGCCAGAGATTGACCACCACCAAATTTTTCGCATAAACGTACGGCACCAAGTCTTGTGCCATAAATGGCTTCGACAAGTTCGCCGCTGGCCANCACAATCTCTGTGCTGCCTCCACCGATGTCTGCAAGCAGGGTGTTTTTGCCCGCCAGATCGAACCGGCGTTTGACGCTGTGGAATGCCAGATGCGCTTCTTGTTCTGCACTGATGACTTCGATAGGCAGGTCCAGTTGTTGGAGAACCCGCTGACAAAATTCTTGTCCATTGGTCGCTTCGCGAACCGCACAGGTGGCAATTGCTCGGAGACTTTCGACACCCAAGCCAGACACGATGGACTGAAAGCGGCGGAGAGCGGAGAGGGTATCTTCAATCGACTTTTCGTCCAGCATGCCNGTCGAAGCAAGTGAGCGTCCCAAACGGGTCGATTCGCGNTCCTCGTCCAAAATCCGATAGCGACCGTCTCGATGTGTTTCGGCAACCACCAGTCGCGTACTATTGCTGCCTATATCAATGGCCGCTAGTCGCGGCACGAGATCGGGGGTCAAATAATTTTGTTGTTCAGCCATCATCGTCCATGTTGAAGTGGGGGATTGCCCAATTCATCTGTTAAACAGTCCATTCCTAAAGGTGCCCATCCGTAATGTGTTTTCTAAGTTGTTGACCTGTGCGTCTATTGGCAGAATAATCATGACATGCTTGTCCCACAAGCACGGCAATCATTCTTGAGTCTGAAACGTGCCGGCGACGGACATAGTTTACAGGACGAACGAATGAGACAGATGGGGACAGACAGGCCATTTGCTGCACAAATATTAGATTTATAGGGCATTCTGTAATGATCGATTCTATCCTTAGCGATCCGCACAATTCAATTTTGAGGGAGATTTCTTCGTGCCGATCGTCCGAGATCTGAAACAATTTCCNGCTGCAGCTCGTGGCGGTGCAATTGCGATTGGCAACTTTGATGGCGTCCATCTGGGGCATTTGCGGATCGTACGTCGATTGCTCCAGCGCGCACGTGAGGTAGGCGGATCGGCGATTATCTTCACATTTGATCCACATCCGGTGCGGCTATTACGTCCTGAAGAATGTCCACCGCCCTTAACATGGACAGAGCGTAAAGCACAATTATTGGCCGAGCATGGCGTTGATGAAATTGTTGCGTATCCGACAAACGAANCGTTGTTGCAATTATCGGCGCAAGANTTTTTCGACAAAATTGTGATCAAAGCGCTGGGTGCGAAAGCGATGGTGGAAGGGCCCAACTTTTTCTTTGGTCACAACCGTGAGGGCGATGTCGCTTTGCTCCGAAAACTTACGGATGGGGCCCGTTTGACACTGGACGTTGTCGAACCTTTTTCTGAGGACGGGCAACTGGTATCCAGTTCGCTGATCCGCCAATTTATTAGCGAAGGCAAAGTTGCTTGTGCGGCAAAGATGCTCTTCTCTCCTTATAGGATCCGAGGCATGGTCACGCACGGGGCAGGGCGGGGCGCCAAGTTGGGGTTTCCAACTGCCAACCTGGAAGCAGTAGACACACTTCTACCNCAGGCGGGCGTTTATGCGGGTCGCGCATGGCTTGAAGGCCAAGCCTACACAGCTGCGATTCACTTGGGNCCGAATCCAACCTTTCGTGATAAACGTNTCAAAGTNGAGGTTCATTTGATTGATTGCGATAAAACGATTTATGGAATGCCGTTGGAAGTTGAATTTTTGGAGTGGTTGCGTGGTGTAAAGAAATTTGAGAATTCTCAAGAACTCGTCCAACAAATGCAACAAGACATTGCTCGGGCCCGTGAGATTGGTTCGTAGTTCTTCGGGCGATCAGGATTCAGTAGAGGGAGTCGGTTAAATCTTTCANATAACACGGAGCCATCTNCAGTGTGAGTAGGCTTTGTAGAATTGTGGATTGGAATGGATACGTTGCTAAATATTGTTATAGTTGCAATCANATCTGTTTTAGAATCATTCAAGCATCCAGGATTAAGAACACGTTCTGAGAAGATTGCCGGTGGGCTTGCCCAATAATTCTTTGAATAGCAAGGAAGCAGAAAAGATAATGACCATTGATTGGCAACCATTATGTGAGCTGATTCATCAGCACAACACCTTTTTGCTGACGAGCCATTGCCGTGCGGATTGTGATGCTGTTGGGAGCGAGCTGGCATTGGCGCACATCCTGCAGGCATTGGGCAAGCAGGTAATGATTGTGAACGGAGATCCTGTTCCACAGCACATTGGTTTTATCAATCCTGATGAACGGGTNCACGTATTGGGCGAGTCGGCTCAGCCTAAGGAGCTTTGGGGCATCGAAGTCCTGATCGTAGTTGATACGAGCGCATGGGTTCAGCTAGGACCGATGGCCGATGTGGTCAGAGCATTTCCAGGTGAGCGGGTGATCATTGACCATCATGTTAGCCAGGATGACTTGGGTGCGATCGAATTTAAGGAAGAGACGGCAGAGGCTACAGGACGGTTAATTTTGGAATTAGGAGAGGCATTGGGTGTAAAAATAACACCCGAAATTGCCATGCCACTTTTTGCGGCTATTGCGACTGATACGGGTTGGTTTCGTTTTTCTTCTGTGAAGGAAGAAACGTTTCTGGCATTGGGCCGACTGGTTGCCGCAGGAGCGGACCCACCGGCAATTTTCTCAGCGTTGTACGAAAAGCACAGCTTGCCGCGTTTGTATTTGCGGGCAAGAATTCTGAGTCATATTGTCGCTGATGCGGGAGGGCGCTTGCTCTCATCGTATGTGACGAAGCAGGATTTTCTGGAAACAGGCGCCAACACAACGGATACCGAAGATGCGATCAATGCGCTACACACGGTAGCGGGCAGTGAAATTGCTGTGCTGTTTGTGGAGTTGGAACCAGGTGCAACCAAAGTTAGTTTGCGCAGTCGAACGGATTTCAATGTTCAAGAAATTGCTGCCCAATTTGGAGGTGGGGGGCACAAAAAGGCTGCGGGAGTGACTTTTTCGGGTAGTTTGGAAGAGGCCCGCGAGGCAGTGCTTGACGCAATTTGTGTTGCGTTGGAATAATGGCTGCCTGAGGATTGAAGAATAGAATATCCCCTGCAGGGTTTTTATGACTGAATCTCCTGGTGATCAAAAAAAGCAGGAAGCTGCGGATACCAGCGCGGACCGTCGGTCGTTCTTTGCGATTCTTTCAGGTGGGCTGGCCATGCTGGCTCCAATCGGTGCTGGATTCTGGTCCTTCTTATCCCCCTTGTTCTCTAGAGCCAAGAGCCCTCAGGTGCGGGTGGCTCTCTTGGACCAGGTGCCCGCAGACGGTCTCCCACATCTTTTTCCGGTCGTCGCAGACCGACAGGATGCATGGACGCACTACGAAGCCCAAAAAATTGGAGCCGTTTATTTGATCAGGCAACCCGGCGAGAATAAGCCAATTGCCTTAACCGCGAAGTGTCCCCACGCAGGTTGTTCGATTGGCTACGCGGCCGATGAAGAAAAATTCAAATGCCCCTGCCATACGAGCGCCTTCCGTATTGACGGCTGTCGTGTTAATGGAGACGAAGAGGTAGCCCCTCGTGATATGGATTCTTTGGAGGTCGAAACCCGTACCCTGGAGAATCACTCAGGCGAATCGCCGATCATCGAAGTGCTGGTAACCTTTGTGGATTACAAAACAGGCCATAGCAGCAAGATTGTAAGCGAATGATTAATCGGGCCTCGAGCATCATCGATTGGATCGATAGCCGTACAGGTATCAAAGCAGTTTTGCATGAAGCGNTCTACGAGCGTGTACCAGGAGGAGCTCGCTGGCGATACGTATGGGGAAGTACGCTGGTTGTGGCCTTTGTCACGCAAGCCATTACAGGCATTTTTTTATGGATGGCATATAGTCCAAGTACACAAACGGCTTGGGAAAGTGTCTTCTATATTCAGGAAGTCCTCCCTGGTGGATGGTTGGTACGTGGTATCCATCACTACATGGCTTCGATGATGGTAATATTGCTGGCCATTCATTTTGTTCAAGTCGTCTGGGATGGTGCGTATCGCGCACCCCGCGAGCTAAATTTTGTGCTTGGTCTGGTGTTGATGTTAATTGTCCTGGGACTTTCGTTGACAGGATATTTGCTGCCTTGGGATCAAAAAGGATATTGGGCGACAAACGTAGGGACTGAGTTGGCGAGTCAGGCGCCGGTTGCAGGTGGCGCAATCAAAAAGTTGGCAGTCGGCGGTCCAAGTTATGGGCACCACACGCTCACTCGATTTTTTGCGCTCCATGCAGGTGTGCTGCCAGGGGCCTTGGTGGCATTTTTAGCTTTGCACCTGATTCTTTTCCGACGGCATGGACTCACACCCAAGCAACCGGCTACAGGGCCGGATACTATGTTTTGGCCAGATCAAGTGCTCAAAGATAGTGTGGCAGCTTTGGGAGTTTTGGTAGCCGTTCTGGTAGCTACGATTTATACCCATGGTGCAGAATTGACAGCACCTGCAGATCCAGCGAACAACTACGCTGCCGCCAGGCCAGAGTGGTACTTTTTGTTTTTATTTCAATTCTTGAAATGGTTTCCCGGCGAATGGGAAGTTTGGGGGGCATTTGTCCTGCCTGGAATAATTGTCGGGGTCTTATTCTTGATGCCCTGGATTGGTCGCTCAAAAATTGGACATTTCTTTAACGTTGCTTTTTTAGTTGTGCTTTTGGGGGGTGCGGCTCTGTTAACGGTAGAGGCATGGCAAGACGATTTTCTAGCGAGTGGGGCGGACGCCCTGTTTGACGAGAGTGGTCTCGAAGACACGATCGAAAACCGATTGAAATTGCATGGCATTGAAGACACCCAAGAAAATCGTGAAGCTTTTATAGCTTCACGTGAGTTTCTCAAAGCCAGGCAAGATGGGCATCACAATGCCCAAAGAGTCATTGCCTTGGCAAAAGCCAATGGGATTCCCCCCACGGGAGCATTGACCTTGGCCTACGAAGATCCCTATCTGCAGGGTCCGTTGCTCTTCAAGCAAAACTGTTCTAGTTGCCACAATTATGAAAATACCGAAACTCCGGACCCCCACCTGAAATACCTGGTGAATAAAAAACCGACAGCGCCGAATCTCTATGGAATCGGGACACGAACGTGGATCGAAGGGCTACTTCATCCCGAGAAAATTGCAGGGGCGCATTATTTTGGTTACCAGGGATCACCATTTGCAGGCGAGGGAGACAATACGGAGATGGTTGATTTTATTCAGGAGTGCTTTGGTGACGACTTGGATCCCGAAAAGCGCCAGGAGATCGAGATTGCCATGAAAAAAATTGCTGCAGCATTGTCTGCGGAAGCCCAACTTCCCAATCAAAGTAAAGCGGACGAACAAACAATTGCTGCAGGTCGCGCTCTGATCGAGGGAGGTTTGGCAAATCTTGTCGAAAGTGGCATGAGCTGCACCGATTGCCACTCGTTTGGCCAACAGCAGGACATAGGATCGCCCGTCCTGGATGGTTATATGTCACGCAGCTGGTTGATGGATTTTATACGCAATCCCAGCGCCGAGCGATTTTATGGCGATCTCAACGACCGCATGCCTTCGTTTGCTCCGCACCAGGACACGCGATTGAATCAATTGGACGATCAATCATTAGGTTTGATTGTCGATTGGCTACGGGGTCAGTGGGTTCGTCCGTCGGAGCCAGAGGATTCTCAGTAGAGAGCCGCATGGGATTGGGCTGGATGATTCTAGGTGATGGCCAGACACGTTGGCATAACGGGCAGACAGGCGGATCGCATGCGGCTCTCTTTATCAACCGAAAGTTAAACTGTGCGGTTGTTGTGTTGAGCAACACGGCCGTAGCCAATGAAGTCGATCAATTGGCAATACAGATGATCATTAAAGCTGCCGGCCTTGAAGTGAAATCCGAGCTAGGCAAAAAGGACAGTGCTCCCCCCAAGCTATCGCCGTTTACTGACGTACGGTTTGAGGACGAGCGGGTGATCGTCGACTACGAAGATCAGACGTATCAACGGCTTGAGTTAAATGGGATCAAGGTTGAAGATATCGTCTCATCAAAAAAACAGTTTGGCTGGCAATGGAGCTTGTCGAAAGGCTCAGGGAGATCATGCCCGAACTCAGTAAGGTGGGTGCCTGGCCCCTCAGGGGACAGCAACGCAAAGAATACGAACTCGGTGAAGTTGCCAGCAGAATCGTCTCCATGCAGCTGATTCAGACTGTCTCTCATGACACCGTCTAAAGGGCCCACAGCTTGGGTAGGATTGAGAGGGTCCTGCGCGAATGGGCTAACATATTACGCAACCATTGTGCGATTGGATACTAGACGACAGCGGATAAATAATGGTCTGTTCGTTGGATATGCGTGTGGTGTATTGGGCTACTGCGCAAGTGAGTTCTTACAGTCGTCAATCGACGCTAGCCAGTTGAGCCTCCGGATAGACGAATACTGCGCAGCGATTCAAGACCTCAGGCAATGAAACGTTGATTCATCACTCTGTGCCCGTCGCATCGATGAGAAACTTTCGAATTGTTGCTCGAGCATGTTCACGACCAGCTGCCGCATCGTATTGATCGTTTTCTTCCACTTTTCCGGCGTACCCAAAATGCGCTTGGTACAATTTGGCGCCATCGGCTTGCTTATGCAATCCAAATTGGTCACGTACCTGGAACACCTCGGACCACATCCGGCGAACCTCGCGCCAATAGTCGCCCGTCTTGGTCCAGTACGCGCCAGCCGGTGTTGCCAGATCGGGTGCAGAAATGCGCTCGTAGCGATTGATACCCGTCTCACAGGCAACGCAACGTACCTGGTCCTGGCCGTCTGTTACCAGTAGCTTGCCATTGTTCTGCGCGTGGACCCAACCGGTGGGAGTAATGGTGATGGTGTGGGTGCCGGCCAACACATTGTAGTCGTCGCGAACCGCAAATTCACGCCTAGGCAGGGGTCTCCACGCATCGTCGCTAGTCCATCGTGACACACCGCCCGTGTGATCCCAGGAGCCGATTGTTTCGTAACGTGGAGAGTCGTCCACTTGGTACACTGCCTGGGTCCAGCGGCCTCGTGCTTCGTGATCCGACAGGGTCTTGCGGGCCCACACTTGATTGCCACGGTAAGTGTGCATGTCGCGATCCTCGTACTTCCAATCCTGCCGCCAATGCTTCATGACCATGGGTTCCGATAGACTCCCATCTTCTTCGCGAAAGTACATCACAAGTGTGTGCTGTAGGCTCACGCTGTCTGGAGACTGATGGAGAACGTGGACCGTTTCGGTCCCCCAGCTGAAGTAGGGTTGGGGTGGATGGTAGCCCGCCTTTACGCCCATCGTCTCGATAAACTGGAAGCTCACTCGGTAGACGCCCGCCAGTGCGAGAATTGCGAGTTGGTCCTGTTCACCCTTTGTGAGGCTAGCATTGTGCAGGGCCTTCCACTGGGGACTGGCTTGTGTTTCAAGCGTGACTTCAGCGCCTTGGGTGGACCCACCACGGGGCTGCATGTCCTGGGGTTGTAAAAAGGGCCAACCGTATGGCAATGAGACGATCGGCTTCGCCAGGTTGTTGTTGGTCGCTGGCTCTTCGCCGCCCAGCGGGGCGGGAGCAAGCAGGAACCAGATAGCTAAATACAGAGNAATTGGTAGTACGGGCGAAGGGCAGGGGGTCGGTTGCATAAGATATGTCCGGCGAGTGGTGTGCTTTTTACGGGGTGCAACGTGAGGAATATTCTTACGTGTAGCCATGGTTGTGGCAACGCCGGAGCTAAGACTGCAGGCAGCGAGCCGAGGAGGGGGGCTTGTCATTCCGGGAAGTGCTAGCTGACGTAATTGTCAGAATCGTTGCAGTTTGACACTACGGATGGACGATCCTTTTTGTGCAGAACGTCCTTTTTTCCAGCAAGACTTGTACGACTACATGCGCACGCTGCACCGCATGCTCTCGCTAAGACCGACGAGATTATTCCCTGGGCACGGCCCGACCATCGACGACTCCGTCGACTTCCTGGAGCGGTATATCGCCCACCGCCAGGTCCGTGAGGATCAGGTGTACGAGACCACCCTCGCGCTGAGCCAGTCGACCACGATGCGCATTGTCCGCACCATCTACACGTCCACGAGCGAGGAGAAGCTTTGGATGGCGCGAGAGAACGTCGAGAAGGTGCTGCGCAAGCTGGAGAAGGAGAACCGCGTCTGGGCGTGGCTGGAGGACCCGCTGCTGGGCTACCAGATGTACAGATTCCCCGAGGGTTTTGTGCGGAGATATCCGGAAGCGCTGATCTGGTCGCCGTCGGCCGAGCCGCCGGCACTCGGAAGCGACGTCGGCTCGCCGGCCTGAGAGGGGTGCACGCTCTCTGGAATCCAATGGAATCCTTTTGTGATCGAACGGACAAGATTTCTTCATGGGTGATACAACAAGCGCGAGTAGCTACTTCCTTCCTTTGTCGGGATGCACGCGGTTGTGGTTGGCGCGCCGGGAGCCTGTCGGCTGGCCCTTGCGGCGGGGCTTCGCGCCGCTCTTCGGGGCGCGGTGGTGCGCGACCTTGCGAGTCGAGCCTCCGGCAGCCCGAGCCTTGGCCGGCTGCGGCTCCGGCTCCTCCGGCAGCAGCAGCAGCGCGGCGCCGTGCCGCTCCCGCCCCACCGGCATCGATGGGACCGCCTGCCACCGATCGCCGTCCCAGCACTCGACCGTGTCCATCGCCACGACAGCCTGCTGGAAGTTGAACGGGATGTCGCAGCTGCCGCCGAGCGCCAGCACGAACGGGAGGCCCGTCTCCTTACCTCGCACAATAGCCGTCGACACCATCACGAAGTTGTACCGCGGGATAGACATCCTGCACGCCGCCGCGCAGACGAGTCAGACAGGACGCGGCTGGGGCAGGCAACCGATTCGACTCACGGCGGAAATTTGGACCAAGTACGCGCGTCTTCGTCGTACATCTCGCAGGTGGCCACGGAGGTTTGGCCACGCCGCCCACCGGCCACGAGCACGCAGTTGCCGGGCATCGCGGCGCAGCACGCGCCGGCTCGGGCAGACATCATGGACGGCAGCATTTCTGTTGCGAAAACCTGGGTCTCAGCAAGAGCTCCCACGGAAACGGAAAAGGAAATGCCGGTTTCACACGCACCCCAGCTGCCGGTGCTTCGGTGGTAGACCTCCACAGATGTCAGGCGCCTCGGCGGCTTCTTGTCCGACTTGGTCTGGACCAGGCCGCCCGCGACGAATAGGCTGCCCGTGCAGGTCACGCACGCGGCTGCTCGGAGCCGCGGCTCATTCATCGCCATGAACTCACGGTCGACGCCCAGCGACATCGTCGGGCTGGGCTTGTCGTCCAAGTGCAGCCGCGCGGTCGGCGCTGGCTCCTTGGCGACCAGCGCGTCGTACCTCGCACTGCCTTCCCCGAAGACGATGGCCAGCGTCTTCCAGCGCTTCGCAGCGTTGGAGTCCTTCTTCTTCCACCGCTTCTTCTGCAGCGCTTCGATCGACACCTGCTCCTCTCCACCGAGGACAGCCAGCATCCCTGCAGAGACACCCACACGATCAGATTTGCGGCCGCATCAATTCGATTGGCGAGTCCAGCTTACCGGCTCCGCGGTCACCAGCCGTCGACAGCACACCACCAACGCTGCATTTTCGGCCCGCGGGTAGCGCCGGCAGCTCGACGCTCCTGCACGACAGCTTGTCGTTCAGCGCCCCTCCGAAGCTCAACGCCTCCACACTGTCGTGGTACTGCGTTCCCTTGTGCGCCGCAGCGCAGCCACCAGCCACCAGCACGCAACGAGAGTCGACGCTCGAGCAGACGAGCGCGTCCACGCTCGGCTTGCAGGCCAGGCCCGGGTGCTTCAGCCAGCTCATCGAGGCCAGGTCCAGCAAGTCGACCTGCTCCACGGAGCTGCTGCCGCTGCAGCCGCCCACCACCGCCACCACCAGCCGCTTCTTCTGCATCTTGCGCGCGAAGCCCTGCAGCTTCAGGCTCGCCGCTGGAATCCACGCATACTCCGGTGGTTCCGGCTCCGGCTCCGGCTCCGGCTCCGGCTCGGCTGCAGGCGCATCCTGGCCAGCGTTCTCGAGCAGCATGGTGGCCTTCTCCATCTCTTCCGCCTCGTCGGCCCTGCCCAGCCGCTCCAGTATGTGCGCGCGATTGTGCCAGGCGCCGTAGTTCTCCGGGGACACCTCCACCGACTGCTCGAAGCTCTTCAGCGCTGCCTCCAAGTCCGCGTTGCTGGCGCCCTCCGGCATGCTCAGGCACAGACCGATGCCGTTGTAGCAGCGGCTGGCGCGAGTGTCTCCCAGCGAGATCGCGGAGAGGAAGGCGGCCTTCGCTTCGCCCCACTGCTCCTCCGCGAAGAAAGTCATCGCAGCCTCAAAGGCTTCGTTGGCCGCGATAGCATCCTGCGCGCTCCACTCCGGCTGCGGCTGTGTGCCCTCTTCCTCGTGAATGAAGCCATGAAACGAATGGGTCATCCAAGAATCTTCCACGCCTTTGCTCTCGTCGGCATCGGTTGTCTCCTCTGCGGCAAGGATCAGGTTCGCCATCTCAGCGCGCGGTCCGTGGATCGCAGCCTCGACATCACTCCGGCTCACGCCGGCTGCGGCGGCGCGGCTCCGCACCTGCTTGATGCTGAGCATGGCCAGCTCCGCCCGCAGCTTCAGGACATGCGGCCTGCTCTCGGCAGCCAGGGCCTGCCCGGTGTGCGGATGCTCGCCGCCCATGTGATTCTCGCGGTACTTGCGCCGGATATTCTCCAGCAACCGCGCCTCTTCGCCCACCCACTCCCCGAGCAGTGCGTCCACGTCCGCCACCTTGCGCGGGTTGTGCGTGGTGTAAATCCGGTGCATCTCCTTCCGAATGGCCGCCAGCGCCCGCTGCTTCGGCGCCTGCTTCAGCTCCGCGACGCGCGCGCGGTCCTGCCGACCGCGCTGGATGGCCTGGAGCTTGGCCGCCGCCGCGTCCTCCTCGGCGGTCCCTTCGAGGCCGAGCGACGCAGCCGGGTCCTGTTCCATCTGCTCCGTGGCCTTCTCCGTCGCATTCGCCTCGTCGACCCTGCCCAGCCGCTCCAGCGTGTGCGCCTTGTTGTGCCAGGCGCCGTAGTTCTCCGGGGCCACCTCCACCGCCCGCTCGAAGTGCTCCAACGCGGCCTCCAGGTCCTCATTGTTTGCGGCCGGCGGCAGGCTCAGGCACAGGCCGATGCCGTTGTTGCAGCGGCTGATTCGCTTGTCGCCGTGCTCGAGCGCGGAG
>PATG01000004.1 GCA_002713555.1 Planctomycetaceae bacterium | reverse complement strand
GATTCGAGTGTCGATTCAACCCAAGGCTCTAGACCCAAGCCGTGGTAAAAGAATACATCCGCACCTTGCAGTCGAACGATATCTTGAGCGGACGGCGCGTAGTCGTGTACAGGAATGTTATCCTCGCTCATCATTTCGACATTCACCGTGTTACCAGCGATTGCGTTAACAAGTTCTCCAACGTGATATGTCGAAACCATGACAGTTCCATATTTGCCAGGTGATTCTTCATCATCACCATCTAGACATCCAGCAAGGCTTGAAAAAATCATCAGCAGGCTAACCAAAATCACTCGATATGAGTTACTCTTCATGGGCCTGCGGCCCAATAATAACTATTTAATCAAGACTAATAATCACCTTTCAGAATATTATTATTATGCGGAAATTCTCCGGTAGTGCATGAGTCAAATCATTTCCTTCAGCGCTGACAAAAAATTCGTCGCCGATTTCGATCGTTTGATTGAACGTTCAGGGTACAAGAACCGTAGTCGATTTATCCGCGATGCAGCGCTGTTTTACGCTGAAATTCAGCAAAGAGGAGATTTGATGAGTATGGATGAAAATGAAATTATCGAAGGCCATTTGGTTGTATACTATCAACATGGGAACGAGCAAAAATTGCTTGATTTACGCCATTCAGATTTGGTTGATGTAGCATCGTACAGTCACAGCAGTCTCAAGCATAGCCACGCATGTGTCGATGTTATACAAGCCAAAGGTAAGGCCGGTAATTTGCGACTGATTATTGAACAACTTCAGAATACTCCTGATGTCGATAAGGTTTCATTCACATCAGCTCCCATGCGTGAAGAAGGATGTTGCTAACGCTCAAAATGTGGGGCTCGATTCGAGTGCACTGTATGCAACCAAAACGGTTTGATTGATGTTGATATAGTCTTGACCTGAGTCATAATTGATTCTCAGCTCATGTACTTGGAAGGTATTGAAGTGAATCGTTTCCCAATCGGCAAAATCGCCTTCATGAACCAATCCATTCCGAACTTGGCACGCATCTTCATTTCCATCTACTAAACTCCAAGTAAATTCGACTTCACGCCCCGTCTCAAAGTTTTCAACCAATTCCGGATTTTCTACTGTGGAATGAATCAGAATGGTATCGGGAGACAGGCCTCCATGTACGGGGATGGGATCAATAATCAGAGGCTGCGGCTCGTAGGTATTTGTTTCAATCCATTCCATTCGCAATTCAATTCGAACCACGATTTCGGTACTCACACGCGCCCCCTGCTCATCGATTGCAAAGGCACTCAGAGTATACATGCCATGTTCAGTAAACTCAACAGACACAGTTGATTCTGTTTTTGCATCGATCGTGAAAGTTTCTTCCGTCTCAAACACATCAATTCCGAACCAGACCAATTCATTGTCCGCTTCGGCATTCGAAAAATCAAAACTTAAAGCGATATTTGTAGCTGATTCAAACTCACCATCCACATAAGAATGTACGATTGTACCATTGGTTTGGTCATAATTGACGGTGAGAGAAATATTGTGCTGATTATCTGTGCTTGTCAGACAACCTGCGAGCGCACTTGAAAGGAGTATAACCACCAACAGGAGGGGGCGAATTAGGCGCACATTTGGTTCACTGAAAGAGTGGATATAAGGCAACTGGTGTCCTGCTCTAACGGAAAATATCCAAGCGGTGGTTTTGAGACTTAGACTCTCTAGGCCCGCGTATGGGCGAAGCATATGGGCAACTGATGTCGAAGATGAAAGAGATTGAAACCGTAGGTCAAATCCAAGGCCTTCTTGGTTGGGATCAAGAGGTCATGATGCCTCCTAAGGCGGGCCCTCTTCGAGCAGAGCAGTTGGCCTGGCTATCCCGCACCAGCCACTCGATGATGGTGGATGCAGCCATGGGTGAAACTCTAGCCGCAGCAGAAGCAGAAGGAACAGGAGATGAGGTTGCAGCCGGCAATCTTCGTTTGATTCGAGATGCTTACGATAAGGCCACCAAAAAGCCTGCAGACTTCGTAGAGCGTTTCGCTAGACACAAATCGAAGTCGATTGTTTCTTGGGCCGAAGCCCGAGAGAAGAACGACTTCTCCATCTTCCGTGACGATTTAGCTGAAATGATCGCCCTGAATCGTGAACTCGCAGGCTATCTTGGTTACGAGGACAATCCATATGATGCATTATTGGATATCTACGAATCGGGGCTTTGTGTTGCTCAGGTCGACCCCCTCTTCGCTGGACTTCGCGAAGCATTGGTTCCACTAATTTCTGCAGTCGGGAAGTGTGATCCGCCTGATATGAATTGGGTCGAATCAAATCACTGGCCGGAAGAGGCGCAAGCTCAACTATCTCACGGAATTTCAGCCGCAGTTGGTTTTGATTTTGAGGCATGTCGTAGAGATAAATCAACTCATCCGTTCTGCGGAGGTTCGAATCCAGATGATGTTCGTTGGACGACCCGTTATGATGAGGGTGAACCCTTCGGCTCACTGTATGGTTCACTACATGAAACAGGGCATGGTTTGTACGAACAAGGGCGCCCACGCAACCTCGATTTCCAACCCGCGGGTCATGCTGATGGACTCGGGGTACACGAATCTCAAAGTCGACTTTGGGAGAACCAAGTTGGGCGTTCACTTGCCTTCAGTGAGTGGGCGATTCCGCACTGGTCGAAGCATTTCTCTGAAAATATGCAAGGAGTCACAGGTGAGATGCTTTGGCGTAGTGTAAACATGGTTGAACCAAGTTTAATTCGTGTTGAGGCAGACGAAGCGACGTACAATATTCACATCATGATTCGATATGAGATTGAAAAGCGTCTCATCAACGGAGAGTTAGAGATTGACGACTTGCCAGATGCATGGGATGACATGTACGAACAGTATCTTGGTATCCGTTCACCTGATCGAAAGCAAGGAGTCTTGCAAGATATTCACTGGTCTATGGGAGCATTCGGCTATTTCCCAACATACACTCTCGGCAACCTGTATAGTGCACAATTGTTAGCTGCAGCAAGAGCGGATTTAGAAGGGAATGAGACTCTTGAGGACATGTGGCGTCGAGGAGAATTTGCTCCACTCTTGGATTGGATGCGAACAAATGTTCATGGTCGTGGCAGCATCCTCACTCCAGCAGAATTGATTGAGGAGGCAACGGGACAAGCCCCCACTCCAGAACCCTTCATTGCGTACCTTCGTAACAAGATTGAATCCCTGTATGGTGTCACCTGTTGAAGCAGAAGTGCAATAGGCAACCATGGTTTCATTCAATCCATGGAGGAAGCTCCACTTCGCGATTTGCGTGATTTGGCATGGTTCGAGCGCAAATTGGATGCGGGAATCAGTGCCGTACATCTCGATGAACAACGTGTAGTTGCAGGAGATTGGGACGGCACCGTCCACTGTTGGAATTTAGAAGGGGAAACATTGTGGGTCACCAAGACAAGCAACCGCGTCTCAGGGTTTGCCGTTGGTGGGGAATGGTTGTATGCCGTTTGTGGCCGTGATATCGTATCCATTGGCTTGGAGTCAGGTGAGATTCTATGGGATTACGAACTTGAAGGTAGCAGTGATCTTGTCGCGTGTACTCCTGAAGGGGAAACCATTCTAGCCACATCTTCCATTTTTGATTTGGAGATGAACGACTTTCTCGAGTCATCCATCTGGCGCTTCAATTCGAAGGGCGAACTGATTCACCAGGGCTCTATCGACGAGCGACCATGGGCCATTAGCATGCGAAAAGATGGAATTGCTTTTCTGCCATTGAGCCGCCCTCGATGTGGCATGATTCGTGCCACAAACGATGAATTGCATCACACCCCTCTACCTACTTCTTCTCCTGCAACCTGCGGTACAATCGCTCAATCGCATACCGTGGTTGGCCATGTAGACGGCACCCTGACGTGCATCGATGATGGCATGGTCATGGATGATGATACCTATACCAATCAACCAGGATCAATTGAGTCGATATCAGCAACGGAGCCAGGGTTCTTGGTATCAACTAGCATAGAGCCAGGTGCGGTTGGTGCGGGCTTCGGCGGCGCGGAAGGTGTCGCCCGTTCTTACGATGAGAAGGGCAAGTTACTCTGGCAGATTGAAACCGAAATGGGCCGAAATATCGAACATGTGATGTACGGCCCTGTTGTATTGGCAGAATCGAGTGCATGGGTCACCTCCTGGGACAAGCGAAAATCGATCGTTGAAGTACGGGCTTCAAGAAGTGGAAACTCACTATTCCGAGCAGAATCAGAATCGCGGGTGATTTCAATTGAAGGAAATCAAGCGTATCTCACAATTGGTTTTGAAGATGGAACGTTGTACCTTTTTGAATCTGATTTATTGTCAAGAAGGTTATCGACAGATTCTGATAAACAAGACGGTAGCCATCGCTCAGATTTAGCAGATAAGTTGCGTCGTCTTCGTTCGTAAAAGAACATTTTTGTGATGTTATTTTCCACTGGAAAAAAGGGTTCAGTNACCTCTTTTCCAGTCGAAAACAAGTAAAAAAAAGCAAAGGTTTATTTTGCTCCTTGTTACAGATGACTTTTGCCGCTCCCGAGGAGTGGTGTCGGAGCGCCCAGCGTTACCGGCAGGCCCCAGCCCACATGGGACCCAATTCGGGAACGGTAGTGGGCCATCGAACCCAACGCAAGGCGGGTAAGATGGGGTACACCTCAATCTGCAAAGATTAGCAGGTGGGCCCGCAGGAGAATGAAACCACACTTCGNTGTGGGGAGACTCTTGTGAACGTGTATTCGAGCTGGGCTCGAAATGCGCACCAACATTCGTGTTGGGACACAGGAGGCGCCCGCTCGCAAGAGCAGAGATCAATTCGGAAGGAACGAGTTTTCGGCACCTTGGACAAAATCAAATGGGAAACACTGGAAGCCGCAAGGTAACCTCAGGGACCTAAATGGTTGAACTTCATAACAGCTGACTACGAAGAGCCGGCCGTCCAATCTCTCATGCGCATCCTGTGCAGGTTGATTGATGACACAGCAATGTGAAATCAAACTACCGTGGGACGGCGGATACTGCAGTAGAAACCGGTCCAGGGAAGGGAAAGGCAGCAATGCTGGAACCGGACCGAAGGGGGACAGGGGTGGCAGTAATGTCACAGNCCTGCTCCAGGCACATCAAAGTCGAAAGACGGAGGCGTGCCAGGAGGTGAGGTGAAAACCGCAAGGAATTCATCTCTCTCAGAGGCGCCGGAATGAAGCAATTCGAACCGGGAACTGGTGAAAAGGAAGCCACTTTGGTGGTGGACAACGCATCAGGAAGCGAGCCAAGCAATTGGCACGGGCGTCTAAGGGACGGCACGGTGCGTTAGCGTACCGTGCCAACCCAATCGAGGTTTGGAACAAAATCGAAAGATGGCGTAAAGAATCTCGATGTGGAGGCTGGNTGGAGGAAAAGATCTACTCGATTCGAACCTCCAGCCAGTACTCCCAACTCCTACTCCAGGCAGAACAGAGTCGTAAGACAAAGGGATGTTAGGAGGCAAGGTGTAGACCGTAAGGAAAGGACCTTGTCGGGCGCAGGGACAATCACAATTGCTTGCTTGCTATTCGTGTCGTGTTAACATCCGTGTTGCATTTTGTCCCGGGAACTGGTGAAAAGAAATCGATTAACGGACGCGATTGACGAAGGTGCTTTGGAAAAGGTACCAATAGACGAAAGGAGTTCAGGTTGACGACAACGCATCAGGAAGCGAGTCAGGCAACTGACACGTGCGCCTAAGGGGCGGCAGGTGTGCAAACATCNGCCAAACCGACCGGGATTTGGAAACCGCCTTAGGGCGGAAGAAGGATNNCGGATGCGGAGGCTGGCTGGCGGGGAAAGATCTACCCGATTCGAACCCGCCAGCCAGCACTCCCAACTTCCTCTCCGAGGACAGGGGGCCTTCCTTCCAAATCGACTTTTGATGCTTGCGTATGCAATACACCAGTCGACTGTATTTTTGCGAGTCTTTTTCAAACGCCACTCATGCTTTGGGGCCAGTCATTTCTTCAGGTCGAACCCATTCATCGAATTGTTCATTCGTCAACAACTTGAGTGCCAGTGCTGATTCTCGCAAGGTGATGCCTTTCTCGTGTGCATTCTTGGCGATCTTTGCTGCTTTGTCATATCCAATGTGGTTGTTCAAAGCAGTCACCAACATGAGCGAATTTTCCAAATGTGCTTGAATTGCATCTTCATTCGCCTTCAACCCAACAACACACTTGTCGGTGAATGCACGACAGGTATCCGTTAGAATTAGGCAGCTATGCAGTAGGTTGTGAATCATCATTGGTTTGTACACATTGAGTTCAAAGTTCCCTTGACTGCCACCGATAGTGATTGCAGTATGGTTCCCCATCACTTGGCAACAAACCATCGTCATGGCTTCGGCTTGGGTTGGATTCACTTTACCAGGCATGATGCTTGAACCTGGCTCATTGGCTGGTAGTGACAATTCTCCTAGGCCACATCTTGGGCCAGAACCCAACCAACGGACATCGTTTGCAATCTTCATCAGACTCGCTGCCAAGGTGTTNAGTGCACCACTCGCGGCAACGACTGCATCGTGTGCTGCCAGTTGTGCGAATTTGTTCTCTGCAGTTACAAAAGGTAGACCGGTTTTTTCTGCAATATGGTTCGCAACGATTTCGGCGAAGTCAGGATGTGTGTTGAGTCCAGTACCGACTGCTGTGCCACCTAGGGCCAATTCATACAGATCTTCCAGGGCAAAATCGATCCGTCTCAAGTCAGCGTCTAGCATGGAGACATATCCACCAAACTCCTGACTCAATGTCAATGGAACTGCATCCATCAAGTGAGTACGTCCGATTTTAACAATGCCTTCGAACTCACGAACCTTGTCGGTTAACGCATCACGCAAATGCTGAACCGCAGGNTGTAGTGAGTGAAAAATCGCCTCCGCAGCCGCGATGTGCATGGCGGTCGGAAAAGTATCATTCGACGATTGTGCTTTGTTAACNTGATCGTTTGGATGGACTGGCTTCTTTGAACCCAATTTTCCACCGGCCATTTCGATTGCACGGTTAGCGATGACCTCATTGCTGTTCATGTTTGATTGCGTCCCAGAACCTGTTTGCCATACTCGTAGGGGGAAGTGGCTATCCAATGTCCCGTCGATGACCTCTTCCGAAGCTCGCACAATCAAATCAGCAACCTTGCCATCAAGGGTACCGAGTTCCTTGTTGGTTTTCGCTGCAGCCTGCTTAAGGATTCCAAAACCTCGGATTACTCCGCGTGGCATCCGGTCATCACCAATATCGAAATTTATCAATGAACGCGCTGTCTGACAACCATAGTATCTGTCGGCAGGGACCTCCAAAGTCCCCATGGTATCTTCTTCCAGTCGCACCTCGCCTCCNCTGGTAGCAGCGGTTCNTTGTTCAGGGAGTTTTTTCGGAGGGGGTTGTTGATTTGAATTCAGGGAATCTTCAATCATTTTTGTGATAGAAGCACTCCGTCCGGCTTTGCGACCTTTGCCAACCTGCCGATCTAATCGTTCTGCTAATTTTTCTGGAATGCTGATGCTAATAATCCGTCGATCTCCTGCACGATGTTTCGCCATAAATAGACGAGAAGAACAATGTTAATAAATATATCAACAACGCTCTACTGAAATAATTTGCATCGGTTCTCGAGGCCGATCACCATATCCAGTAGGTGTATTTTCAATCGCCGTAACAGCTTCCATTCCAGACAATACACGTCCAAATACGGGGTGTGCGGAATTGGTTCGGGTATCCCACCAATCTAGGAATGAATTGTGTACTGTATTGATGAAGAATTGTGAACCACCACTATTGGGGCCAGCATTTGCCATACTCAATGTTCCAGGCTCATTGGAGAACTTCGCATCCGGCAGGTGCTCGTCTGCAATTTTGTAGCCTGGATCTCCGGTTCCACATCGAGGACTGTTTGGGTCTCTGCTGTGAGGGCATCCGCCTTGGAGCATGAACCCTTGAATAACTCGGTGGAAGTGTAAACCATTGTAGTATCCTTCATCCACCAATTTCAAAAAATTCCCAGCCGTAATCGGCATGGTGTCCGTAAACAGTTCAATGGTGATATCACCTTTATTCGTCTTCATCATTACTTGCGTTCCAACCATGAGCCGCTGCGAGCGCATCAGGTTATTGGCTCTACTTATCGCGCATTCACATTTGTGAAGCGAAAATGAACTATGCTGCATCGTTTAATGATTGAAGAACATCGTTGAGCGCATCAGCCGATGGCCAATATTCCTTGGATGTCCAAGCAATTTCCCCGTCACGATTTACAATTTGGATTGTGGGTGTAACAGGGTGTTTAAACGCTTCAAAGATCGAGAGATCATCTACAACTAGGCCAGTATTGAAATCCAATATGGTGGTATTTTGATTTGGGATTACTACAGTCCAAGGTGACGGATGAGATGAATTATTGCTGTTTCCATAAACCTGGGTTAATTTTTCCTCACTTTCAAATTCAGCATATCTGTGTATGCTTACGATGGAGGATGCATTCAGAGACCCATTCTCAACACTGCTTCGAAATGCATCAGTCCAATCGTGGCAACCATAACATCCGGTAGAAATCCAAAACAAAATCATCGGTTGGTTCTCTAAATGTTGATTCAGATGGAAATCTACGTCAGAACTAGAATTAGCATTCAACGTATTGGCTGAAAAGGAATACTGCCTTTCCACTTGTTCGTCTTCAACGGATTCTTGGGAAACGCATCCTGAGAGGCACGTCAATAGCATGAGTGAAGAGATGAGAAAAACTCGATACATACCCACACCTATGGCTGGCGGAAGAGATGAGGGGGAGGGACGACCCGTGGCTGTTTGACCCGCTCTTTTGCGAGATAATTTTTCTGTGGGTATGGTGCAGAAGTTTGCCACGGATCGTCTTGCTTTTTCCCGCTTTTTCGGATTTTTCTGGAGAACAAAATCACTGTGAGTAGAGCAACCAAACCGCTGAGAATGTAAATCACAGCATCTGCACCAAACATGTGCTGATGTCACTGTAAGAGTATATGAAGGCGTGTTCCTTGCTTGTGCATCAAATGTAGTCTGAAAGAGTCGTCAACGCATACAGAGGAATGCCTGCTGCCTCAAACGCTGCTTGACCACCTTCTTCACGATCGACTATACTGATACAAGCAACCACATGACAACCGAGCTCTTGTAAGCGCTCAACTGCCTTCAGTGCCGAACCCCCAGTTGTCGTTACATCTTCCAAAATCAACACCCGATCACCAGATTGAATGGTACTGCCTTCTATTCCCGGTGGGTTTCCGGTTTTTCTTCCGCCTCTACCCTTGGGTTCCTTGCGCATGATGAACCCTCTTAGATTGCTCCCAATTCCAGCCTTTGCAATAGCAATTCCAGTCAGGGGAACAGCTCCCAACTCCAGGCCCCCAACAACATCGACCCCTCCGGCAATTTTCCCGATTCGATCATGAATCAGGACGCCGAGCAAGTGAGCTGATTCGGGGTCACACATGACAGGTTTTGTGTCGAAAAAATGACGACTTGTTCGACCCGATGCCAATGTGAATTCCTCAGTTTCTGCACAAAGATACGCAAGACTGCGAACTTTCTCTATTAATCTCAGTCGCGCATCATCACTTCCAGTACTCTCTGCCATGCTTCCGCCCGCTGAGCGTCATTGTCGACCTTCCATGAACCTTCGCCGAGTCGAATCACACTTCCTACGGAAGTGCGTTTGCTTATTGCCAATGCTTTTGGGCGCCCGATAACCCTAGAGTGATGTTCGCACGGAGGGTCGAGATGTCTGCGGGGGGTGTAGGTCGTGCAATTTCTCCATTGGACACCCACCGATTACAACAGGAAATCGACGATTATCAATCCAAACTGGAGGAACAATGTGAGGCGTTGTACAAACTCGCCAACGAAGCTCGGAGCAAGGGATTTGATCTCAGCGATAAGGTCGAGATACCTCGGGCAATCGACTTGGCTGATCGTGCGGAAAAATTGCTTCTCGACTACCTAATCGCTCCCGAATATGGCTTTGAAGAACCGATTCCGATTGCAGAAGACATCCGGACTTTACTGAGAGAGAAGGATTCTAGGGAAGACGCTGCCATCGATATGGCGGTCAAAGTCGCCATTCAAATGCACGACAGAACCGGCGATGTACAAAAGAGCATAGATACTGGATTGCGGGTTGGCTTAGCGGTATTGACGGAAGCAGTTCTTGTAGCTCCTTTGGAGGGCATTGGACAAGTCCGTGTAATGAACAACCTGGATGGGACCCGGTTTGTTTCGATTGACTTTTGTGGCCCCATCCGAGCAGCAGGTGGAACGGCACAGGCCCTTGCAGTATTGATTGCAGACATGATTCGTAGAGCATTAAAGTTGGAAAAATACGAACCTTCTCCTCCAGAGGTAGAACGTGTCAAGGAAGAATTTGGTTTGTATCGAGGCGGATTGCAATACAAACCGCCTCCCGAAGAAATTGAGATGATTGTAAAAGCCTGCCCCATCATGATTAATGGTGAGGAAACCGAAGATATTGAGTGCGCAGGTTTCCCCGAAGTTCGCAATATCATCGAACCGAACAATACTCATCGAAAGCGGATACGAGGTGGTGTGATGTTGGTCATCGGTGAAGGACTTTGTTTGAAGGCCTCAAAGATTCAGAAACACACTGAGAGACTAAAGGTGCCTGGATGGGACTTCATCTCTACATTTGCATCTCGACAAAAGAAAGGCGAGGACGCCGATGGCTACAAGAAGCGCAAACTCAAGACTGATGATCGCTTCATGCGCGATATCATTGCAGGTAGACCAGTCTTTGGTGAGCCCAATACCGCTGGTGGATTCCGTTTGAGATACGGCCGACCCCGCACTTCCGGCTTAGCTGCGGCTGGAGTTCACCCCGCATCGATGCACGCGATGGGCGATTTCCTTGCGGTGGGAACACAGATGAAGATTGAGCGTCCCGGCAAAGCCTGTGCCGTGGTCCCCTGTGATGAGTTGGAAGGCCCCACAGTTCTTCTTAACAGCGGCCGATACGGACGCATACAATCAGCAGAAATGTGGCATCGTGTTGAGAATGAATTACAATCGATTTGGGACAATGGAGAATTGATGATTGGATATGGTGAATTTGCTGAAAATAACAAGCCATTGGTACCTTCAGGCTATGTTTCCGATTGGTTCGCCAGCGATCTATTAGAATCTCTTGATTCCGAAGATAAAGTCGCTCAATTCGCGCAAATATTGGGTGTAAGTCGTCGACGTCTACCACAGGGAGTACCGGCGACTGGAAAGATCCAGGGCTCGGACGATCCGCTTGAACATCATCGTCGTCAGCGACAGTGGCACCGGACCCTTTCGAAGATGACACTGGATTGGGATTCTGTTATCCAAGTTTCTCAGAAGTTTTTGACAGCAATCCCCCCACCTTGGAATCTCTGGTGGAATGATTTACCATTGGAATTCATTTCTCATCTCATCGATTCAGTACTTCTTGGTAGAACCGAAAATGCGAATCATCCCGAAGATGGAATTCAGATGCACCCACACCCTGATCGGATATGGTTTCGTCTACCGAATGCCGTCGAGAATTGGGTCGCCATTGATCACACGCCAGCTGAATTACCGAGCAATGGCAGCATCCAATCGTCTCCTAGTTCCAGCCAAAAAGTACTGCCAGAAAAGATGCCAGGTCAACTTCCATCTATTCCCCAATCAGTGTTGGGGAAGTGGCCAAGTGGCACTCATCACGAAGAGCATGGTATCATCAAATCCTCACTCATGGTTCTGGGTATCCCCCATATGCATGATGGCCCAGATATTCTGATTATGCACGGGTGGCAACCCCTGTTGGAAGGCTTAGGGCTGCGAATTACATCCGAGGTTGGTGCCACTCCGAAAATCGGAATCGATGCCAAAGCGCATATCGAGCATCGCCTAGAATCTCTAGTCAAAGCAAAGAAAATCATCGATGAGGAAACTCTCAGGGTTGATGATCTTGAACAGCGTAGGTCTATTCCTCGAATCGCTGCGGAGACGGCCGCTAGACAGCAAGGCAAGAGCATTGCAGAAACAGAGCAGGCCGGGCGAGATGCCGCTGCAACCATTCCTGATGAGGGTCCTAAGGACTCAGATGCACTCGCAGCGGCTGAAATTTTGCATGATGAACATGCTGTTGATGGTGCGCTTTGGTTGGTCAAGAAGTGTAGCGACTTACGTTGGGTTTCAGCCGCACCTTGTCGTGTGGGTTGCCGCATGGGTCGTCCGGAAAAAGCCGCACCTCGAGAAATGAAAGGTAAGCCACACAGCATTTTCCCCATCGGTAACGAAGGAGGCCCACAGCGACTGATTACTCAAGCCGCTAACAAGGGCAGCATCATGGTGACCATGGGCACTAGAGAATGTATCAAATGCGGGAAGAAGACACCCTACACGATTTGTCATCATCGAAGCATACCCAATGACCCAACAGAGTGCGGTGGAAAGACCAAACCTATATCGGAACCTCAACAAAATAAGAGTCGTAGAAAAGGCATCAATCATACGGTGAAGATACCAGATTTACTGGAAACAAAGCGAATTAAATTGGGACTAGATCGGATTCCAAAGAAATTCAAGGGCGTCAAGGGGTTGACTTCCATTGAGCGATACCCTGAGCCTCTAGAAAAGGGTATTTTGAGAGCAAAACATGCCCTCCCTTGCTTCAAGGCTGGCACGGTTCGATACGATATGATTGATGTTCCTGTGACACATTTCAGAGCCAAGGATATCGGTACATCAGTTGAGCGTTTGGTTGAATTGGGATATACTCACGATATCGATGGTGTACCTCACACTCGTGCTGAGCAAATACTTGAGTTGTATCCTCAGGACTTCATCCCCAGTCGAAAGGCAGAGGATTATCTCCTTCGTACATGTGCTTTCATCGACGAACTCCTGACTCGATTTTATGACATGAATCCATTCTATGAAGCGAAGAGTGGTGATGATTTGGTCGGACATCTTTGCGTCGGTCTTGCACCCCACACTTCCGGAGGTGTCTTGACTCGAATCATTGGATGGTCGAACGCCAGCGCAGGGTATGGCCACACACTGTATCACGCGGCGAAACGACGCAATTGTGATGGAGATGAAGACGCCCTGATTTTATTGTTAGACTGCCTTCTAAACTTCAGCCGTGTTTTGTTACCGAGTAATCGAGGCGGACGAATGGATGCTCCTCTAACGCTTTCTACACGTCTTAATCCAGAAGAATTAGACAAAGAAGCTCTGAACGTAGACACCTCATGGTGGTACCACCGTTCATTCTTTGAGGCCACTCAAAACCAACCCCAGCCTTATGAAATCGCTAATCAAATGGACATTGTAGAACGTCGAATTGGTACCGTCGGTGCGGTGCGTGGATACGGCTTTACTCACGATGCCATCTCAATTGATTCCGGCCCGGAGAACTCATCGTACAAAACGCTTGAAACCATGATCGACAAAATGAATGCACAATTGTTACTGGGCCAACAGCTCAGAGGTGTCGACGTTCGAAACGTCGCTAGCCAAGTCGTAGAATCCCATTTCTTGCCAGATCTCCGAGGAAATTTGGTAGCTTTCACTCGACAGAAGTTTCGATGTGTGCGTTGTGGAGAGTCCTATCGTAGATATCCCCTGTCAGGGTACTGTATCAAAATCAAAAAGGATGATTATCGGAGCGCTTCACATTTTACCAAAGAAGAGCAAACCTGCGGTGGAAATTTGGCTCTGACTGTCAGTGAGGGCGCTGTCCGCAAATACATCCGGGTCATGCAACACGTCATCGACCATTACGGAGTCGATATGTATACTCGACAGAGAGTTAATGGTTTGATTAATAGTACAGATTCTTTATTCAAGAACGACCGAGTAAAGGTATTCACACTCGATGATTTCGTGAGTGGATAATCAATCTCACTTCTTCTCAGGTTCTTCACCGCTCAATTGGCGCCACAAATCGCTTACAGTACGGATGTTTTGATCATGTTCTACCTTTCCAGTCAAACCTTCTGTGGTCCCTTGACCTAATTCATCATCTTGCTCGACCGCATCTTCATCGGCGAATGCCTCAGTATCACCATCGGCTTCTGCTGCTTGAGCAGCAAACTTTTCTCGCATCCGCTTTCTCTGTATTTCCGCGCTCTCACTTTCGGGTTGTAATTCAAAACCGATCAAGTCATCCACATCAACTGGATTGCCCCCGGACATTGAATGAGCTATTTGCTCCCATTCTTCCTTTTGCCTTCGCTTGTGGAGAGGCATATTCCGAACTCGAGACTCCTTGCGCCTTCGCATAATTTCCCGAATTGCTCGGTCAGCAATTCCGAGGAATAAACCGAGCAGGTTTGCAACCACAAAACCCTCTGTTCGAAATGGCTCCCACAGATGCATACCCAATTCCATCTCAGCGCTGATATAATTGGATGGATATACATCGGCTTCTCCATCGATGATGACTGTGGTGTGGAAGGTGTGTTTTCCAGGTGGTAATATCATCTGATCAACGTAACAATCGTCGGTTGAATTCCCTTCCCAGATGAGCAATAGTTCACCTTCATTGACTTCGTGATGAATCCGGACGGTAACGGTCGGAACCGTTGAATTTTTCTTTTTAAAATCACATTTTACATCGATAGGAGTCTCTCGGTCTAGGCCAAACAAATTAGGGACATCCAAGACATATTTCCCATTGACTTCACGGTCGTGTTTGTTGACTTCGTTCACTGCAATTGCATGTGAGAAGTACATCCAAATTAGATTTAACAAAATCCAGGTGAGGAATGTTGCAATGAATCTTGTTCGTAAATTCTTCTTTTTTTCTTTCTGAGGTTTCTTTCCCTCTTGGGTTGCTTCACGAGCCATCGCTTCGTGGACCAGATTCACATTTTCACCCCGGCAATATCGAGGACACGACTCATCCACTCTAATTTACGCATCTTTCGTTCAGGATTGGTATTGCCGGTCCAACGACCAATGGAATCTGTTTGAAAACCCCTGAGTTTGATTTGTTCTCTAGATACATTTTGAGACAATACAAAACATACAGCACGATCACCGTCGGTGAAACCGCCTGGATTGAACATCTCTAGCAAATCCTCAGGAGTTTGATGGGTGAGGATGAGTGGTGTGTTGTGAAGCAACAACACATCGAGTAGTTCAATCCACTGCTTGACATTGTCGCCATGTGCGTGTAAGATGAATGGGACCCCCCGTTGTGCGGCTAACACCAAGTCAGCCATATCTCCATCTCCGTCACTGACGATACACAACAGTGCATCCCAAGCGATATTGGGGTACTCAGATTCGTTGAGGACACCAACTGCACCATCAGCCGCAACCAGCCGATGACCTTCGATAATTGCATCNCGCACATCCCCAGGCTCTGCAGCGGCACCCAAGATTGTCAATGGCCCAAAAATTAACGCTTCTTGTAATTCCAATCTTGTTTCTCTTCGTCCAGTTTGAGACCATGATGGATTCGACCATGATTTTGATTCACAGTACCATAATAGATCCTTTGCCGAATCCAAATCATCTTGTAAGTGCCACTCAAAATCACTGCGAATGTCGTCTTGAATTTGGACCAGCCTAGAGTTCAAGGCACTCGACACATCACTCCGAGGAATAGAGAACCTCAAGAACCCTCGTTTACAGGATGGACACTCCATGCCGATGCCATTGCAACCGAAACCCATCGATGATGCGGTTGCTATTGCNAGGTATCCGTTTCTTCCACAAGCAGGTGCAACNATCAAAGCACACATGGAAGCCAACAATGTTGATTTGGAATCATTGATTGACACAGAATGGCTCGAGGCCGTTCGAGAGCGCGCACGTGGGAGATTGGTGGAATCCGTTGTCAGCAAGGAAGGAATTGATATCACCACTAAGGAGGATATCCATACTCCCTACGGGCAAATGGTAGAGTGTCTTTCATTCCTGTATGCAATGGTCACAGTTTGCGCCTCCTACGATGAGCGCCTGTTGGCACGCTGGGCTGAAGGCGAATCAAGTCGGGCCGATCAGTTGTGGGGGACCATCGAGTCACCCTCTTCATTCCAACGCCTTGCTGAAACTTATCTCAGTGATATCCGCTTAGGGGAAGGAGGGTATTGGGAAGTTCCAATGATCGATTACATCGAAATTTGTCCCAAAATCAGTGGGGCATACTGGCGTCTACCGAATCGACCAGTTCGACAAGGCTGGGTAATCCTGTCTCCCACATCATCAGAAAACAGCCAACAACGTCTTTCACGTTTGTTAAAAGAGAGAATCCGGACCAAACTTATCGAGGATTGCCGCCAACGAATGGAACTGATGGACGAAGCCTTCGTTGGTCGGATGGCCGAAGAGGTTGGCCGAATTGTTGGCTTGTTGAAACATCAAGCGAGTACAGAGGTCTCATTCACCTCCACCGATGAAGAAGATTGGCCACCCTGTATGAGAGAAATCACCACACAACTTGCTCAGTCGGTCAACGTGAATCATGTAGGACGAGTATTCCTAGCGAGTATTTCACGCGTAATTGGATTGACCGTTGATGAAGCACAAGCGTTCTTTGTCAATGCACCAGATTATTCAGCGGAAACTACTCGCTATCAACTCACTCACGTATTCGAACATGAATACACTCCAGCGGGTTGTCCAAAACTGCAAATCAATGCCTGTTGCCCAGTATCTCGAGGAGATGTCAAATCCGATTTATGCAATCGTGAATGGATGGATCATCCTCTCAAATATCTCCGCGCTAGGCAACGGGCAAAACATCGTGATGAGCAACAATCAGCCCCGCAGACTCCGCAGGAGTAGGGAATCAAACGCCCCAATACCGGCCCGTATCTTGCTTCGATTCCCATGAGCGAACGCCTGTACGAACAGCCCAGAAGATGAAAAGTGCCAAGATGGTATTACCCCAATCTTGAACAATCGTAGATACATCGTATTCGTACCCACTTCCATTGGCGATTTGAATGGCAACTTGCAACGCTGCAGTCGCCATGGTCCACATGACAACTCCAAAAGCAATCACCAAGATAGACCGTCCACTGAAGTTCCCCTTTTTCCATCGAAGTACCATTAGCGACAATGCAAATGCCAACGCACCCAGCACAATCCAAGTCAAGGATTTCTGGAGTACCTCCAAGCCGAGCAAGATATTGCTTGTTTCAGTCCGTGAGACATCGCCATAGGTATCATATCCTTCAACAACAGCAAGTAAAATGGCAACTCCCGTTACAGCCCATAATAGAGAAGACAGAATGGCTGCATCAGCTGATTCTCGCATATCTCTCATCAGTCGCTCCAATCGATCTTCAGCACCGAGTCCCTTGAACAAGAGGTACACTCCTAGAAGTAACGGCATGGCTCCAATCAAGGCACCCCCTCCGGGGAGAATCATACCCAATCCCAAAATCATCATGAACACTGAAATCGGTACAAGAAGACGCGCTCGCCAACGGGGATCTTCTATCGCCTTTGCAATGTAGTAGTACGTACCCTCAATACCCTTTGACTGCCGTACAATGATTTTCTCGACATGATCGATTGAAAGACGACTGGATAGAATTGGTAAGACAGATTCATCTTCCATTCCATCTGTGACCAAAATACCCCTATCTGGTTGGAACTCTGAAATCACATCCTCTAGTTGCTGTGCAATGTTTCGATCAGATTTGATTCCAACGCGCTCATCCCCGGTCAAAATTGCAATTTCAACCTCATCATTTGGATCGGCGTTTTCTGCAAGAAGGTCGTGTTGGTGCAATGCACCGAGGATTGCATTGGTGTCACTTTCCTCTGGGTCAGCAATGCCTAGACGGAGTGCCGCTGTCAAAACTTGACGCCGTCCAACCACGCTTCCACGGATGCCAGCTTTGACACCCAAATCGTTGTCGCGATCGACTGTGATGACCAATGTTCGGACCANAATGACACCTCCCGCACCCCTTAGGGGGGTGCGACAGTGATTTCAATTGTTGGATAATTTCCCGCAAATTAAGCGGTAAATGTGATTTCTGTCATGCAACTAGGACATGTCACCTTGATTGGTCGAACTGAAGGGATACCCAAAGCGGCGTTACACTCAGGACATATGACTGCCTGTTCAATCTGTGATTGTCTCGCTCTTCCTTCACGACTCGGGTCATATTTCGCTCTAAACTTTGAAGCATCCTGGATGTAATTTGCAGATTGTCCTGACTGAGCAATAGGCCCTGAATCAGTCTTTGTGAACGTCGATGGTGCCACATTATCTCCACGTTTCCAAGCGTTGAATTGTGCCTCGACTTCTGCAGCACTCATTCGATAATCAGACCCGATTCTTCCGAATGCAAGTAAGCGATCATACTCATCCATCGCATCGAGTTTTGCCAAAGCCTCAGCCGGTAGCATAATCCTCAACCCTCGTCTAACTCTGTCCATCTTAGCGATTTCTCTTTTTTGATCCTTAAGGCATAAGATGTTCAGACAAATTTTCAATCAGGCGCTCCATTAATGCGTCCCCATCTGCATTGACACCTTCTGCAAATCGGATTGATACCGCCGTTTTTGCTTCTGTACCAGAATTTCGAATTGCAATTGAAATTGGTAACTGATTCAATTTTCCTGACAATAGGAGCAAAGCGGGCTCGCCCCTTACAGCAACCCTTTCCAATGCGCATCCACACCATGATTCAGTGATTTCTTGGACCATATCGGCCAATTCATTTTGCCCATCCCACCGTTCACGAATACTGGGTTTGATTGAGACTCGTTTCTTCCAACCACCAGCGAATCCTCTAGCAGCATCAGAGTGATGGATGATGTACCTGGCCATCAATGAAGCAATGAGAGTTGCAGTTCCATCTCCTACCATCCCCCACCTATCTTCTTGATGTGGAATCTGAGTTGGCATGACGAGATGACCGGAATCTTCGGTTCCGATGAGCCGAGGCATCCGCTTTGATTCGATCAGTCTTAGTTCTAGACTCGGCCATAGGGCCGCCGATAACCATCGATCACCCACGGCCGTTGTCATCGAATGATGATTTCCCATTCGGTTCAAATCTGCCGTCAATCCGAGGTCGCTTTCAATGCTTGAAGCCATCTTCCATTGTTCAAATTTATTCACCAGAGATGCTCGAATGATGTCATCGCACATGCGATCACCATCAATCACTTTCAGACCATCTGAAGTCCCCTCGATGAGCAAACACCTGTCCCCATCTCCATCCAAAGCAGCGCCAATAATTTCACCAGGAATCCAAGGTATGACACCCTCGTTCTGTTCTAATCTCTGAGAGATACACCATAGCAATCGATGTGAAGGAGGTTCCATTTGCAAATCGCTTACTTTCCATTCTTGTGTCGGCGAAAAATCCCCTGCTCCACAATCTTTGTTGATGGGGTCTAGGCGACTACTGACTTCAATTGAGTCCAATCCATTCTCGGTCAGATGGTCTGCCAACCACGTGACACCAGCACCTCCTGAACAATCTAGTAAAAGACCAGGAGACGCAATCGTTCCTGCCCAATCAATGCCATCAAATTCAATTGCGAATAATGACTCAAATTCTACAATGCGGGATTGAATCGCAGATTTGTATAGACTTAATCCATCAATTCCGTCAAGAATTGCCCCCTCTTCCTGAGGTGCTGCGAGCGTCCCGTCGGCCAATTCCCATGCTAGTTGAGAAATTTCATTCTCATCTTTAGGCATGGACTTGTACCCTTCAGCATCGAATAATTTGACTCCTGAATCGGTTGCAGGATTGTGACTTGCAGTCACCATCATTCCTGCATCTGCAGCACAGGCCAGAACAGCATGGTGGATTCCTGGAGTCGGGACCTCACCGATTTGTATGGTTCTGCAGCCTGCTGCTCCCAACCCAGATTGAAGCGCCTCAACCAATTCGGCATTCCCGTCTCGTCGATCCCATCCGATTAGCACCAGGGGCAACTCACCGATTTTTCGAATCAGGTATAATCCGGTTGCTTCTCCAATAATCCGCATCGCCCGATTGCTCAAAATGCGCTGTTCAATCAATGCCAGGAGTGCATCTTCATCATCGCCCGAAAATGGGGCGACCTTCCCACGAATACCATCTGTTCCGTGTAATCTTGGTCTAGTCATGGAGTCACTCCCGTAGTGTGCTTTCGTCTCCGTGTGCCCCGCTGACCGTGACGTTAGGCCATACGTTACAATTCAGTCCAAGCACAGTACCGGGATTGCAAACCGCATTGCACCCTATTTGCACACCCTCCCCCAAGATAGCACCAAATTTCCGCAAACCTGTATCCATCGATAGATTGTGAATCCGAATATTTCTTCCATCATTACGCAGGTTAGAGAGTTTGCAACCCGCACCCAAATTGACCCCTGTGCCTAAGATAGAGTCTCCAACATAATTGAAGTGAGGCGCTTTGGCCCCGGGTAGCAACAAGCTATGCTTGATTTCAGTTGCATGACCGACTACAGCATCTCTACAAATCCACGAATGGCTCCGAACATAGGCACCATGTCGAACTTCCCCTGCAATGTAGGACGGCCCTTCAATGTGAACGCTGGGCTCAATACGTGTCCCATCGACAATATGCACAGGTCCTTTTGTCTCATCAATCGTGATTGAGGGATGTAAGTTTCTGTAATTAGAACCCAACCCCTGCAACAGAAATTCGAGTTGATTTGCCATACCGTAGGGATTGGATTTGTCGAGTAAATTCCAAACCGGTTCATCCTCGGGCATTCGCAGTCCTGTGACTGATCCCCCAGACATCGCAAGGGAAGGGAAGAGCGCAGCCGCGGTTACATCCATCAGATGACCCAACAAGGCCGACGCCTAAGTGTTTCTAACTCAATTGTTTCAACGAAGCGGCTTTGGCGCGGCTTCGAGAACTTCGGCACTGGTCCCATCTTCAAATTGAGTGAAGTTTTCCCCAAACATTACGGCTAAACGATTTGCAGCCGCATCGTATTCAGTACCATCGCCCCAAGTATTTCTGGGGTTGAGCATTTCTTCAGGCACTCCTTCACAACTTTGCGGCACTTCAAATCCAAATCTAGGATCAATCACAAACTCAACATCATTTAGACTACCATCGAGGGCTGCATTCAGCAATGCTCGAGTCCACTTGATACGAATACGCTTGCTCTTGCCGTAACCTCCACTTACCCATCCAGTATTCAATAACCAGCACTTGGCACCATGCTGTGACATTTTTTCAGCCAAAAGATCAGCATATACGCTTGGATGACGGGGCATGAAAGGAGCCCCAAAGCAAGCAGAGAAAGTCGCTTGGGGTTCTTTCACTCCGACCTCGGTTCCAGCGACCTTGGCAGTATATCCGGAGATGAAATGATACGCCGCTTGAGCAGGATTCAGTCGGCTAATCGGTGGAAGAACACCAAACGCATCACAGGTCAAAAACACAACATTCTGCGGGTGTCCAGCCATCGAATCAGGTGTTCGGTTTTCAATGAATTCAATCGGATAAGAACCACGAGTATTCGCGGTGAGTGAATCATCCGTGAAATCAGGAATTCCATCATCATCGACAATAATATTCTCTAAAATAGATCCTGGCATCCTTGTCGTCGCAAAAATTGCCGGCTCGTCTTCTTCGGACAAGTCGATGAGTTTGGCATAGCAACCACCTTCAAAGTTGAACACACCTTTGGCAGACCAACCATGTTCGTCATCCCCAACCAGCGCTCTATTGGGGTCCGCCGACAGTGTGGTCTTTCCAGTACCAGATAATCCGAAAAATACAGCCGTATTTTCGCCTGTTGTGTTGGATGAGCAATGCATAGGCAAGTGACCACGGGAGGGCAAGAGATGGTTCATGATTGAGAATATCGATTTCTTGATTTCACCTGCATATTCTGTACCTCCAATAATGACAGTTTTTTCTTCAAACGAGATAATCACAAACACATGAGAGTTTGTCCCATCAGTCTCCGGATTTGCATGGAAATGGGGGGCGTGCAAAATTGTAAAATCGGGCACATGCGATTCAATCTCAGAGACATTAGGGCGAACAAACATATTACGAGCAAATGCAGCATGCCAAGCATTCTCTGTGACGATGCGAATCGGCAATCTCTCCGTAAGGTCAGCGCCACAGTACAAATCCTGAACGTGCAACTCATCTTTAGAAGACAAATAATCGCGCACTTTCGCACTCAACTTTTGATAGATTTCCGGGGTTGTTGGGACGTTGACATCCCCCCACCAAATATCTCGCGTGAGAGTGCCGTTTTCATCATCCTTGACGACAAATTTGTCATTTGGTGAACGGCCGGTCCGATCCCCGGTTTCAGCCATCAATACGCCATGAGCGGTGAGTTCTCCTTCGCCTCTACGAATCGCCGCATCGTACAATGCCTGCCATTCAAGATTCCAATGAACAGTACCCGCTGGATTCAAACCATGATGGTGGAGATCATGGTTTCCACGCCGGTCAGCACAACCGACGACCGGTAGGGCCATACCGCGTGCGCCCCACTGGCCATTATAGTGCATTTCGGAAGGTTGAACCTGTCGTTTGACCACGTTAAAGGGTCTTACAGACCCTCATCCGGACAACCCAAATGGGGGCGAGTCTTATGCGACGCACCGTCTGCATGGATGCATGGCGGAGGACGAAGAAGGAGCCGAGAAACCCTCCGCCAAGGACAGGGTGATCGATTCTCGCTCGTTCCAATTGGGCGGGGGTATCGATCTCGATGCTTTCCTCTCTCCCGATGTTCTCGCCGAAGCGAAACGTCCTGCCCTACCTGGGGGCTCTCCAACGGATGCTACCGCGGGCATTGAACATCAAGTGCAGAATCAGAATGAAGATGAGGATGCTGCCATCGGTGAAATCTTTGATCCATTTGAGCGTGATTCAGGTCCCAAACCTGGAGATGTGTTGGCCGACGGGACCGTCTATGAAACTCCGGAGTTGGACACAGTTACCGAAGCCGCCGTGCAAGGTGAACGTCGTCTTCATTGGGCTTTGATGGTCGCCATGATCTTCGTTTACAGCTTGATTGGGTGGGTTGTTGCAACAGCATTACAACCATATCTTGCAACCGTAGGTTTGCTTTCTTTAGCGGTCATGGGCTTTGCACTAGGAGAGCGCTGGATTCCTGACAAAGGAATGCATATTCTCGGTGTAACTTGGATCATCATTTCCATGAAATTACTCTATGGTCTAGCCTTGGATGCACACCATTGGGGATGGATTGGCACATCCCAACTAGGCATTGCTCTAGTTGCCTTGATTGGTTTCAATATCCTGGTGGGCTATCGACACAAGCACGACGCTATCATGGCTCAAGCCACATTGGTCTCTTTGGCACTGGCATCAGCCGCAGGCTCCGTTGGTGGAGAGATGGGTATCGTTGTGATGATTTTACTGGCCACAATCCTCCTTCATGGTTTAGCATACCACAGACAAAGTGGAAATTTGGCATCGTTAGGAATTGCTGCCAGTCACCTTTGGATTGGGTTACACGCAATTCTTTCCAAGCCGCTCAAAATTGGGGCTCTTGAGATTCTTCCACTTGTAGATCCAATGCCTTTGTTCCTTCTTGCTTTAGCTGTGACTTGCATCAACGGATCGATGGCAGCCCGCTTCTCGAGAAAAGAAAACTGGTTCAGCAAAGGAATCGCAGTCACCGGTTTGGGGACCCCTGGTCTGTGGGGCGTATCCGTTGGATTGGGAATGATTGGTGCCTTCCTACTTCTTGCGAGTGGCCGTGATGAAACCGGATATGCACTAGCAGTCTTGACCTCATTGTTGTCCGTATATGGCGGTTCATATCTGATTGTTCGAGGTGTGGAACCGAAGAAAGTAATGGCCCCATTAATCTCCTCTTTACCACTTCTTCTGATTATTCTAATCATTATGGAGACCCAAATCCTCTCACTTTCATTTATTTCTGGCTACGAAACCTTTGCGGTTTTGGCCTCGATATTGACTTTTACAATTCTGATTCGACATCAAACCAATGTCACAGACCGTGTCTTGTGGCTGGGTAGCTTAGTCCTGATTTTGTTGCTCACAATTTTGATTCCTGCAGAGTCTGTGACTGATGATGGTGATGAGGGACTCATACTACTGATGGCGCTCGCAATTGTTCACATCGCTACGGGTGCATTAGCGCTGAAACGAAGTTCACCCAGTATCGCTGGAGCGACAGTCTTGGCGCCATGGATCTGGATGTTTGCTCACACACTCTGGTCATCATCAATTGAAACGTTTTCCGCTGCTCGCCCCAACATCGATACTTGGGATGTTTTGATTGTTCTTGACCCACTCTACATTGCAATCTATCTTACAATTGCAGCATGGATTCAGTATCCAATCAACCTCAGGTTGGGCGACACTGGAGTAAACCTTGCAGGCAAACTACTCGGTGCCACAGAACTGAGTTCGAGACTTCGGGATTCAGGCATGATGCGGTTGTGGAATTTGGGCCTCATTTCGGGCTTGGCCGTGTGGTTGATGTTCGTTGATGCACGGGACGAAATTGGCTGGTTCATCATTCTGGGAATTGCCTCGCTCGCGGCAGTTCATATCATTGCTGAAGTGCAAGGAAGGCACCAAGGTAACCCACGATTTATTCTCATTAGTTTGGCCATCACCCTCGCTGTGTTTCAATGGAAAGTGGGCGCCGATGCATTCTGGATTCTAATCTTAAGCAGCGCATCCATTGCAGTTCTACTTTCACGGGATGAAAAGGGCCCAAACTCTCAACTGATGACTTTAGCGATGGGTTTACTCACTCTACAAATCATCCTCTTTGAACTGGATCGAGCAAACCATCAACTGTTACTTGAACAAGCCCCAATCGACAGGATGCAGACCGGAATCGTAGTTCTGTTATCAAGCGCCGGCCTTTTGTCGATTTACCTCCCGCGTGCGAGGGACTTGGAGAAGCTGTTGCCCCCAGCCGTGGCAGTGGTTTGTTTACTCGCCACCCAAATTTGGGCAGTATCTGGTGAAGAAATGCACGTTGTAGAATTATTGGTCGCCATCCTCATGTTCGTGGCATCTGCCATCTATCTAGCCGCGACTGGTGAACTTCGAATGGAGTTGAAACAGGTTGGTAAGCGCGATGCAAGATTGGCCGAACTCAATCATAGATTTGCTCTCGCTGATGCATTGGAAAAGGGAAATTTCTCTTCCTCCCCCAAGCTACTTTCTGAACCATCAGACTCCACGACCTCATCTGCGATGACCGTCACCACCGAGCCAACTCCTGTAGCCCTTGAGGTTCAACAGGGAGGGAACGTTTACCACTTTGCGGACGAAGACTTGGCCAGAACAGCCACGGGAGATACGACCGGAAATCTTGCGAAATCCATGTCACAAGCCATCTCACGTGGTGGTATGAAAATGGCCGATGCTGAACTCTATACTCTCATAGAAAAGCAACGAAAGCGTCGAAGAAAGTCGGGCGCTCAGTACAATTCCGAAGAGTTGGATTTACTCATTGGAGATATTCATCATCGGCCAGTGATTGTTCTTTCATTCATTGCCGTGACTACCTTCGCAGCTTGTTTTGTAGCTTGGATGCAGAGTGATACCAACCCTGGATTAATGCTGATGGTCAGCCTATTTGCGTTGACTCTAACTTGGGTTTCACGCCAACGCGCAAAGGTACACAATCTCAGATTACCTGATATCAATGGCATCGAAATGCCATTCTTTGTGACCATGGGGTCACTGGCGTTGATCTATCTTGTTGGACACTTTGGACCACTCGGCAGCCTGTATAATCAACTCGATTTGATGGTACTAACCTTCG